>SFHR01000062.1 GCA_004555545.1 Dechloromonas aromatica (nom. nud.) | reverse complement strand
TTTCTATCCAGCTGACTTTACTTTTGTCTGCCCAACCGAATTGGAAGATATGGCTGATTTATACGAAGAATACAAAAAATTAGGCGTAGAAATTTATTCAGTTTCTACTGACACTCATTTCACACACAAAGCTTGGCACGATACTTCTGAAGCTGTCAAAAAAATCAATTATGTTATGTTAGGCGATCCGACCGGACAAATCACTCGCAACTTTGACGTAATGATTGAAGAAGAAGGTTTGGCTTTGCGTGGAACTTTCGTTATCAATCCAGAAGGTTTCATCAAAGTTATTGAAATCAATGACAACGGAATCGGTCGTGATGCAACTGAATTGATGCGTAAAGTGAAAGCTGCTCAATATATCGCTGCTCACCCGAACGAAGTTTGCCCAGCAAAATGGAAAGAAGGTGCAGAAACATTGAAACCATCTTTAGATTTGGTTGGCAAAATCTAATTTGATAGATTATTAAAAACAAATAACAAATAACAAATAACAAATAACAAAACAAATTTTCCACGAGAAATCTCAAAAAATTTTTGGGAAATCTCGTGGAAATTGTTTATTTACTTTTCATTTTTTTCGCTTAACTCTAACTCAAAATTATTGCCGATAATACTATTTTTGTTATCAATTTTATCGCTCACTTCCGGAAGTAAATCTGGCAATTCTGACAACGATTTTATACCTAAATCATCTAAAAATTGTTTGGTAGTCGCAAATAAATCAGGTTTTCCCGGAGCATCTTTTTGTCCGATTACTTCTATCCAACCTCTATCTATTAGTTGGCGAATTATATTTGCAGAGACTCCAACGCCACGTATGTTTTCTATATCTTGACGTGTGACCGGTTGTCTATAAGTGATTGTAGCCAGAGTTTCCATAGTTGCTCGGGAATATTTTGCTACTTTTTCTGGCAATAAATTTTGTAGCCACTGCGTATAAAAATTATTAGTTTTAAAATGCCAGCCGGAAGCAGTTTCTATGAGTTCTATGGCGTTTGGATAATCATTATTATTTGCGATATTAAATTTTAGTTGTATTTGTTGCAAAGCATTTTTTATTATTGCCGTAGTAATTTCGTTTTCGTTATCATTATTATTTTTAAATAACTTTTTGAAATCGCTAATAGTTAGCGGTTCATTTGATGAAAATAATGCGGCTTCTAAAATACTTTGTATTAAATTACTATTTAATTCCATAATATATTTTTTATTTTGTTTTATTTAATTGCAAATAAATAGGCAAAAATTCATAACTATTATCTTGGTTAATGTTTATCAAACCTTCTTTTGATAACTCCAAAATCGCCATAAAATTAGAAACTATTATCGGTTTATTATTCAAATAATCATTGATATATTTTTGATTTATAGTATCAAAAATTTTTTTCATTTTCTCGTGGAAAATCTTTTCAAAACGCATTTGTTCGTCCGGATTTTTGTTTAGCAAAGTCAAAATTTTTGACATATATTCGCGTATAGAAATATGCGATTTTGTTATTTGATGTTTAGCAGTTAATTTTTGTTTTAATACTACATCTTGCCACGCTGCTGATAACTCTTTTATAGTTATTTTTACTTTATTTTCTTGATTAGTTTTTGCCGTAGTAAATTGTTGTGCTGGAATATTTATATAATAAAAATTTTCATTTGCTTTGGGTTTTAAAGTTAAATATTTAGCGTTTAATTTTATTTTTTCATACGCTAATAATTTTCTTACTAACTCGGTTCTTGGGTCATTACTATTATCATTTTCGCCATTTACTAAATCATTATTTTCCTCATTTTTTGGCAATAACATTCTGGCTTTGATTTCTATCAACATCGCCGCCATTAACAAATATTCTCCGGCTAATTCAAAGTTTTTTGCATCAACAATACTTATATAATCTAAATATTGTTGCGTTAATTCTGCCATCGGAATATCTAAAATATTTATGTTTTGTTTGTTGATTAAAAATAGCAATAAATCTAACGGGCCTTCAAAAGCAGAAAGCATCACAGACAAAGCATCAGGCGGAATAAATAAATTACTTTCGGGATTATATAGAATTTCTTTGCCGTAAATTTTTGCTTTGATTGCTTCTGCAAAAACTTCGCTATTATTGTTATTATTGTTATTATTGTTATTATTGCTTATTTGTGCTTGTATTTCGTTTGCCATAAAAATGTAAATATAAGTTGCGTAAATAAATTATTAACGGCAAAGATTGTCCAAAGAAAAATACTGGATCTTTACGATGCACTGCATAAATTAAAAGCGTCAAACTACCAAAAATACTACAATACCAAAAGGCAACTGGAATAACTACTTGCTTGGCTTTTTCACTATACCACCATTGAATTACAAAACGCATCATAAATAAAAATTGTCCGCCGAAACCGATAATAAACCAAGTTAATTCTCCGGACGGAATTCCTAATAAATTTTCTATATTTGTTATATATTCTGTCATTAAATATTTTATTTTACTAATTTTATTACTAAAATTTTTACTAATTTTTTTGCTAATTTTGCTACTTCAAAAATTTTGATCTATTTCTTCGGTTCTACGCGGTGGCATTGTTTCCCACTTTCCACAAG
Organism: Dechloromonas aromatica (nom. nud.); assembly: GCA_004555545.1. Lineage (GTDB taxonomy): Bacteria > Pseudomonadota > Gammaproteobacteria > Burkholderiales > Rhodocyclaceae > SFHR01. The sequence continues at coordinate 5,357 of SFHR01000062.1, read as the reverse complement.
CAGGACAACGCCAGTAAAATTGCCGTGCCTTAAAACCACAATGCAAACATCTATAACGCGATAATCTACGCGTATAATTTTGGATTATCGCTTTTGCTATTTCTATATCTCCACGACTATTTGTATTTATATTTTCTGTATCATTTAACGTAACTGAAAATAATTTTTCCAAACCTAACAACGATGGATTTTTATCTAACTCCATACGAATTAAATCGTGTATTTGTTTAAAAATATTTATATAATTCTCGTGGCTATTTTGTTGCAAAATACTTTGAATAATTGCCTCCAAAATGTCTAATGACGAATAACGATGCAAATAATTTTTTAACAATTCTACGGCGATACTATTTTGCCCTAATATGTTATAAGCGTTATTCAATTTCACGGCGACTAACGACAAATAAATAGGATTTTGTAATTCTACTTTTTGCCAACATTCAATGGCTTTTTCTATCTGATTTTGCCGAAAATATAAATCACCTCGCAAAATAGTCGCTCGGACGCATTGCCGATTATGCAAAATTGCCAAATCCAATGTTTTTGCCAAATCATCGCCCAATTGCGATTTCATTAACATTTGCTCGGCGATTTCGCAGTAATATTGAGCGATTTCCGTTTGTGTTGTCATATCCGGCATTTGCTGAGCCATTTCTATGGCTTTTTGCCACTCCTTGGCAGATTGATAAATTGATAGCAAAAATTGCCGAGCTTTTTCGTCCAAATTTGTATTTAACAATTTTTGGAATATTTTTTCGGCACGATCTAACAAACCGGCGGTCAAAAAATCTTGTCCGAGTTCTAACAAGGCATTCAAGCGGACATTTTGCTCCAAATCGTCGCGTTCTATGAGATTTTGGTGCATACGAATTGCCCGATTTGTCTCGCCACGCCGCCGAAATAGATTTCCCAAAGCAAAGTGCAATTCTACGGTTTGCGAATCAATTTTGGCGACTTCTAAAAAGGAGTCAATAGCTTTGTCGGATTGCTCGTTGAGCAAAAAATTTAGCCCCTGAAAATACGAGCGTGGCAAGGAACTTGATTCATTTACTACTTGCTTCATATCAACCCGGGCGGCAATCCAACCGAGAGCGAAAAATAATGGAAATAAAATCCACAACCAATAACCAAAAATTTCGTTCATTTTTTATTTTCTATTTTCTATTTTTTCTAAATTATCATCTGTTGAATTTCCCGAATTTGCCAAATTCATTGTTTTGTCTATGATTTTTTGTAATTTACGATTTGCACTTTTCGCCGATAGCAACGATGGCAACAATGCAAATAAACCAAACACAATTCCTATAACAAAGGCGATTAACAAAATTACGATAGTCGGAGCGGTGTAATTTGGGATTTGTAACGGCATTATCAGCGTGAGCGGTTGGCTGTTGTCTATTGCCAAAAGTAGTAAAAAAATAAAAATACAAAGCCGAATAATCCAAGCGATAATTTTCATAATTTAAGTCCAAAAAATATTTATAAAATCTCGTGGAAAAATTGCAAAAATTATAAATAATTTTGAAAATATATTCTTTGTTTTATATTTATACTTATATTTATATTTATATTTATATTTATATTTATATTAACTTTGTATTTACTTTATATTAACTTTAAATTTTATGAATAATAATAATTTACTTGCAGAAAATTTTGTTGAGTTTGCTATCAATAATAATGTTTTAAAGTTCGGAGAATTTATTACCAAAGCAAAACGAAAATCTCCATATTTTTTTAATGCTGGTTTGTTTAGTAATGGCAAAATTTTGGGCGAATTATCTAATTTTTTTGCTAAAACTATTTTGAATTCAAAAATTGAATTTGATATGTTATTTGGTTCTGCTTATAAAGGAATTCCACTTGCGGCGGCGACTTCAATAGCAATTTATCAACTATCTGGCAAAACTTGCCCATTTGCTTATAACCGCAAAGAAGCCAAAGATCACGGCGAAGGCGGCGTTTTAGTTGGCGAATTAAAAGGTAAAGTTTTGATTATAGATGATGTTATTTCTGCTGGGACTTCTGTGCGAGAATCTGTGGAACTAATACAAAAAGCCAACGCAATTCCGGTTGGAGTTGCTATTGCTTTGGATCGTCAAGAACGTGGTTTGGGAGAATTATTAGCCACGCAAGAAGTTGAACAAACATATAAATTTCCGGTTATTTCTATTGCTTGTGTTGATAATATTGTTAATTATTTATCGCAAAAATCTGGAGAAGTAAATTGTCCTCCAGATGTTTTAGATAATATAAAAAATTATAGAAAGCAATACGGAAATTTATAACAAAAGAAAGTATAAAAAACAAATAAAAAATAACAAATTTCCACGAGATTTTGTTTATTTTTTTTGAATATTTTTAAATATTTTTTATGAATAATAAATAATTATGAATACAAATTTACAAATTGAAATTGATAAAAATAATGCTTTATATCAATTTTCTCAAAGCGAAAATTGTTTGCCTAATTTTGCTGAAATTACTGCCGATTCGGTAGAAAATGTTATCAAATTTTTACTCCAACAAACTACGCAAAAAATCCAGCAACTCGCCGATAATCAACAAACTCCGGCAACTTGGGAAAATTTTGTGACTCCGTTAAATGATTGTTTGGAACAACTTTCCAAAGCGTGGGGAGTTATTTCACACTTTCAAGGCGTCAAAAATACTCCGGAATGGCGTGAAATTTATAACCGTTTGTTGCCAGAAATTTCTATATTTTTCGCTGAATTAGGGCAAAATGAAGCGTTATTTTTGCAATACAAAAATTTAGAAAAAAATAATCAACAACGGCAACAACTCAATGCAACGCAGTTGAAAATTTTAAATAATGAACTCACTGAATTTCGTCTTGGCGGAGCAGATTTGCCGGAAAATCAAAAAATTCAATTCAAACAAATTTCCCAAAAATTGTCAGAATTAACAACTAAATTTGCTGAAAACGTTTTGGACGAAACTAATGAATTTTTGTTAAAAATTCCACGAGAAAATCAAAATTCTTTACAAGGTTTGCCGGAAAATTTACTTCAACTCGCCGAACAAAATGCCAAATCGCAAAATTTTGATGGCTATATTTTCACGCTGCAAATGCCTTGTTATATTCCGTTTATGCAATACGCAGAAAATCGTGAATTACGCAAACAAATGTATTTTGCTTATACAACTCGGGCGTCAGAATTTTCTAAAAATCAGGAAAAAAATAATGATCAAATTATGTTAGAAATTCTGCAATTACGCCAACAACAAGCCAAAATGTTGGGTTATAAGAATTTTGCCGAATTATCTTTGGTGCAAAAAATGGCAAATTCAACCACAGAAGTTTTAGATTTTCTGCGTCTGTTAGCCAACAAAGCAAAACCGTTTGCTTTGAAAGATTTGCAGGAACTCAAAGATTTTGTAAATCAAACGCCGGAATTAAAAACGCAAATCGGCGGCGGAGAAAATCTGCAAAGTTGGGATTTGGCTTATGTCAGCGAAAAATTACGTCAAGCAAAATACGCATTTTCCGAGTTGGAAGTAAGAAATTATTTTCCAATTGATAAAGTTTTACAAGGTTTATTTCATACCATTGAAACGCTGTATAACGTGAAAATTATTCCGCAACAAAATTCGCAAGTTTGGCATAAAGACGTGCAGTTTTTCAAAATTATAAAAAATAATCAAAATCTCGTGGAAAATTCAGAAAATGTTCTCGGATATTTTTATTTAGATTTGTATGCTCGTCCGGAAAAAAGTGGCGGTGCGTGGATGAATGATTGTTTATCCAAAAAAGGCGAAAATCTACAAAAACCGGTTGCTTATTTAGTTTGTAATTTCACACCACCGTTAGAAAATGAAAATAAAAATCAGCCCAGCACATTAACTCACGACGAAGTTTGCACTTTATTTCACGAAACCGGTCACGGATTGCATCATTTGCTAACGCAAGTTGCCGAACCGCAAGTCGCCGGAATCAATGGCGTAGAGTGGGATGCCGTAGAATTGCCATCTCAATTTATGGAAAATTTCTGCTGGGAATATTCCGTGATAAAAAATATGTCCCAGCACATTCAAAGCGGAGAAACGTTGCCAAAAGATTTGTTTGACAAAATGTATAAAGCCAAGAATTTTCAAAGCGGAATGCAATGTTTGCGGCAAGTAGAATTTGCGCTGTTTGACTTTTTGGCTCACTGCGAATTTGATCCGAATCAAAATCAGCAAACTTTGCAAGATTTGATCAAGCAAGTTCGCAAGGAAGTCGCCGTGATAATTCCGCCGGAATTTAATCGTTTTGAAAATGGATTTTCACATATTTTCGCTGGTGGTTATGCCGCCGGATATTTCAGTTACAAATGGGCAGAAGTATTATCTGCAGACGCTTTCGAGAGTTTTTTGGAAAGCGGGAATGCTTTAAATGCCGAAATCGGAGCAAAATTTTTGCAGGAAATTTTATCAGTAGGCGGTTCGCGTTCGGCAGAGCAATCGTTTATCGCATTCAAAGGCAGAAAGCCAAAAATTGATGCCTTATTAAAACATAGCGGAATGCAATAAAAAGCAACAAATTTTCCACGAGATTTTTAAAATATTTTTCCAAAAAATTTTTTAGAATTCTCGTGGAAAATATTTATTTTATATATTCAATATATATTCAATATATATTGAATATATATTTTTGTATAATTTTTTTTATGAGCAAATTTGAAAAACTAATTGAAAAAATCTCTAATAATCCAAAAAATTGTTCCTTTGACGATTTAGATAAAATTCTCAACAAAATCGGCTATCAAAGTGATAACAGCGGCGGTTCGCATTTTGTTTATCGCAAAAATGGTTTTGATAGCATTACTTTGCCAAAGCATAAACCTATGAAAGAATGTTATGCAAAAATGGTCTTAAAAATATATTTGGAAGAAACAAAATAAATAAATTACTTATAAAAATTATGAATACAAAAAATGATTTTATCGCATGTCCGGTAAGTTTAGCCGCGTGTTTTGCTGCTTTTTTAGCTCGTTTTCGATTCTGATAATCTCATCATCAATAGATTGAATCACATTCTTCCTTAATTCATCATTAGAAAATTCCTGTATCTGCAAAGACGATTTAAATTCAATCCAGTGTTTCCTTTCTTGTGCCAGGTTTTTAAAAGCTTGCCATGCTTCCTTATGCGTTTTAAGCATGTATTTTATCATTGACTGCTCAATGGCCTCACTACTGCTTACGAGAATGGATTGCAAAGTTTCAATTTGCTTATCCAATGTGCTAATTGCGTTTAGTTCTTTGGCAAAAATTTGCCTATCGTTATCCGTCAACAGATGGGAAATTTCTTGCCTGGATTTTTGATTATTTTTCAGAAGGTGAATATTTTTTTCAAT
>SFHR01000014.1 GCA_004555545.1 Dechloromonas aromatica (nom. nud.) | reverse complement strand
AAACCAAAATCAAAATAAAAATATCGCCATAATTTGCTTTGATGATTTGCCGAATAACAAAAACATAAAATTTTTCCAAAAAATGCCGCTTGATGTAAATGCTTATGCAAATTTGTTATACAAAACTTTACGCGACGCCGATGCCGCCGCTGTGGATGAGATTTATCTGCAACAAATTCCCGCTGATATCTCTTGGAACGCCGTCGCCGATAGAATTCAACGGGCAGTAAATGGGAGCGGGAAATAATGCAAGGATTACGCTTAACTGAACGCATCAAAGCGCTACAACGCGAATACGAAAAAAATTTACGCAACCGTAGTAACAATGATAACGAAATTTATCAACGCGACCTAAATACAGATATTGAAGAAATTTTGAAATCTGTGCTAAATTATGTCAGCCGGATTTTAAATACGCGTCGCGGTAGTGCTTTGATTGATCCTGATTTTGGAATCCCAGATTTCACTGGCAATGGCAATGGAATTTCTCACGATAAAATTCCAGAAATGGAACGCGAAATAGAAAAATTTATAACTCGCTACGAGCCTCGTTTGCACGATGTGGAAGTATCATTTATCCAGCAAGAATTTGAGTCGTTTGAAATGAAATTTAATTTACGGGCAAAATTGATAGTTGGCGATGAAAATGGTTTTCCAGTGGCGATTATCACAGAATTGGCTCCAAACGGACAAGTTTCTGTGCATAGAGAATAAAAGATCAAAAAAATAAAAATTTTCCACGAGATTTTCCAAAAATTTTTTGAGATTTCTCGTGGAAAAGTTGTTTTTTACGATTTTTATTTTTTATATTTTTCCCAAAAATTCTTGATGCTGTATTGATACTTTTTCGTCAGATTTGCTCATCAAACTTGCCCAAATTGCTGCAATCAAAGCAAAAATAAATCCAGGAATAATTTCGTAAATCCCAGTAGTTTCGGCGAACAAATTTTTCCATAATAAAACAGTTGTGGCTCCAACAATAATTCCAGCTAATGCTCCGTTTTTATTCATTCTATGCCAAAACAACGACAGCAAAATCACTGACCCAAATGAAGCTCCAAAACCTGCCCAGGCATAACTAACCATAGTCAAAACTTTGTTATTCGGATCCAAACTCAAATAACAAGCAATCGCCGAAACCAATAAAACCATAAAACGCCCAACCCAAACTAATTCGGTTTGACTTGCTTTTGGACGTAAAAATGTGCGGTAAAAATCATCGGTCAGAGAACTACTGCAAACCAGCAACTGGCACGATAATGTGCTCATAATGGCTGCCAAAATTGCCGCCATAATCACGCCGATCAAAAACGGATTCAGCACGTGATTTGCTAATTCCAAAAATATAGTTTCCGAGTTCTTATTGACGTTTTGTGCTAATTCTGGAAATGCTCGGAAATACACAATTCCGACCATTCCTATTATGATTGCGGCGGCTAAACAAATGATCATCCACGTCATACTAATTCTCCGAGCGGACGGAATTTTTTCGGCGGATTCGGCTGCCATAAATCTGACCAAAATATGCGGCTGACCAAAATAACCTAAACCCCAAGCCATAGCGGAAATAATGCCGATCACCGAAGTTCCGGTGAGCAAATCTAATTGCGAAGGATTAAACAAATCTAAAACGCTGGAAATTCCAGAAATATTTTGCGAATTCTCGTGGAAATTTGTTGTTGCGGAAATTTGCGATAAATCAATATTCATAATGGCGACCGACGCAGAAATCACCGTGAAGACCAAAGCGAAAATCATTAGCGATGCCTGAATTGTATCCGTCCAACTGACCGCCAAAAAGCCGCCAATGAAAACATAAGAAATCGTGGCAAAAACGCTGATAATCAATGCTTGTTGATAAGAAATTTCAAACATATTGCTAAACAACAACGCCCCAGCGACGATTCCGGAGGCACAATAAATTGTGAAGAAAATCAAAATCACTAACGAAGAAATTATGCGTAAATGATGATTTTCGTCGTTGAAGCGGTGAGCGAAGAAGTTTGGCAAAGTCAAGGAATCTCCGGCGTGTTCGGTATAAATGCGTAGGCGTTGAGCGACGAATTTCCAGTTGAAATAAGCACCGATAATCAAACCGATAGCGATCCACGCCTCGCTGATGCCGGAAATGAAAACGGCACCGGGCAAACCCATTAGCAACCAGCCGCTCATATCGGAAGCACCGGCGGACAAACCGGTCACAAAGGCACCCAAACTGCGTCCGCCCAAAATATAATCGTTCAAACTTTTGGTTGATTTATAGCCGATAAAACCGATAATCAGCATCAAAGCCAAATACAAACCAAATGTAGAATAAATAACGCTATGTTGTTCAGAATTAAACATATTTTTTATATATTTTTATTGTTTCAGTTTCCAGCCAATTTTTATTAAATAAATTGTTAATAAACTTAATATAAAAATAATTATGGAAACGGAAAATAAACTAATTAAAGGAGTGAATTTAGATATACCAAAAAAACTATATCTAAATCCGTCTAATAAATAAAAAATTGGATTGAAATATAATAAGTTTTTCCAAAAACTTGGCAACATTTCAATAGTATAAAAAACCCCAGATAACATTATCAGTGGCATAATTATAAAACTATTAAAAATAGTTATATGATCGTATTTTTCGCTGAATAGTCCAGCCAAAATTCCTAACACCGAAAATAATGCTGCCCCAACAAACATAAAGGCAAATAACCAAAATATATTTATACTTGCCATTAAGTTTTGTAAGGTTGCAAAATCTAAAAAAAATATACTTACAATTAAAAAACTAACCCCGACTAAAATTCCGCGAATTATTCCGGCAAATAAATAACCAAAAAAGAATTCTAATGTAGAAATCGGCGAAAGTAATAAAAAGATTATAGAGCCAGTTATTTTTGATTGTATTAAACTTGATGACGGATTACTAAATGCATTTTGGAGTATTTGCATCATTATCAAACCGGGAATTAAAAACATTATATAAGATATTTGATATTGTTCTATAAACCTATTTTGCATTACTTGCGAAAATATTATCAAATACAAAATAGATGAGAACATCGGAGCAAATATTGTTTGTATAAAAACTTTTAGAAATCTCGTGGATTCTTTTTTCAATAAAGTATAAAAAGCAATCATAAAGTTTAAAAATATTTGTTCCAAATCTTTTCCTTGATGTTTTGTTAATAATTCTTGCATATTTTCTACGGCGATGATTTGCCCTTTTTTCATAAGTGCCAAACGCGAACATAATTGTTCAGCTTCTTCCAAATAATGCGTAGTCAAAATAATAGTATTTCCTTGCTGATGATAATTCTTAATAAACTTCCATAAACTTTGACGTAATTCAACATCAACTCCGGCAGTAGGTTCATCCAAAACTACTATTTTTGGTTTATGCACTAACGCTTGAGCAACTAAAACACGACGTTTCATTCCTCCGGAAAGTTTTCGCATAGTAGTATGTTCTTTTTCTGATAAACCTAAACCTTTTAAGATTTCATCAATCCACTGCCTATTTGCTTTGGAAGTAATGCCAAAATAACCACTTTGTATTTCCAAGATTTCTCTGACGGTGAAAAATGGGTCAAAAACTAACTCCTGCGGGACAATACCGATATTATATTTTGCTTTTTGGATGTTATTTTTGATACTATAATTGTTGATAAAAATATTGCCAGAATCTAATTTAATCAAACCACTCAAAGCAGAAATTAAAGTAGTTTTTCCGGCACCATTTGCTCCAAGTAAAGCAAAAAATTCGCCGTTATAAATTTGCAAATTTATATTATCTAATGCTTTGAAATTTTTATCAAAAGTTTTGCTTACATTTTCAATTTTAATGGCAATATCGGCAATATTTTTTTCCATTTTTTATAAATATTTTTTTTAAATATTTTTTTAAATATTATGTTTTATAATATCATTTAAACCATACAAAGAAATCAGCGAATTTATATTATCAGAAAAGTGCAAAAATTCCACGAGAATTTGATTTTTTTTTGCAAGTTTTAGCCATTGCAAACAAATAGCAATAACCGCAGAATTTACATTTTGAATGTTATTAAAATCAAAAAAAATTTGACAATTCTCGTGGAAATTATTTGAATTTTTATTGTTTTTAAAATCATTTAAAATATTTTCACCTTGACTTAATAATTGCATAGCATTATCCAAATTTATTTCAGTCAAGGTGATTAAATATTTATTTTCAGCCGTCTGACTAATCATAAATTTTTGTATTTTTATATATTATTTTTATAATATTTTTATAATATTTTTAATAATATTTTTTATTGTTGCTTCATTGCGTTATCAGTTTCTTCTTTGGCTTTTTCTACCAAGATATCTGATTTATTTTCTAACAAATCTAACAACGCTTCAAAACCACCTTGTCGCACCGTTTGATTAAATTGTTCTCTATAATTTGTTACCAAACTAATTCCAGCAACTGAAACATCATAAACAAACCAAGCGTTATCTTTTTTCTCCAAATAAGTATCAAAGTTAATCGGTTTATTTCCGGCTTGATGAATTTCAATTCTCACATTTACTTCATTATCATCTGGTTTCATTTTTAATGGTTTAAATACCATTTTTTCATCGCCATAACCAGCCAAAGCATTTGAATAAGTTTTGATCAACAAATTACCAAAACCTTTGGTCAAACGCAATTTTTGTTCTTCGGTAGTTTTCCGCCAATCTTTGCCGACAGCTAACGCAGTCATTCTCCGAAAGTTAATATGCGGAACGATTTTTTCTTCAATCAAAGCATTTAATTTTTTGCTATCAGCTTTGATTTCTGGATGTTTATTTAATGTTTCTAAAACATCAGTGATAACCACTTTGACGATTTCATCTGGAGCTTTATTTTGTTGAATTGCCGCAGTTTTTTCTATGGAGATTTTACTCAAATCAGCAGCAATAACAAAATTATTTGCAGAAATAGCTAAAGTAATTCCAAGTAAAGATGCAAGTAAAGTTTTTTTCATAATGTTTATTTTCTATAAAAAAGTTGATTAGTTAAAAATTTAGTAAAAAAAATAGTAAATGAATTTTTTCCACGAGATTTTAATTATTTTTTTTGGTTTTATTCTTTTGAATAATCATCATCTTCGTCCGCAGATTTCAGGCGTTCTCCATCGTTAATCTGATTCGCCCGTAATTGAAAATACGCCTCCCGAGCAAATACATAATTATCTATTCCAGATTCATCTATAACATTATCTAACGCCAACAATTCCGCACGCGTATTTATCGCACTAACCGCCGTAGAAATATTATTTGCACGCGGATTATCAAAAATTGACCAGTAATAATCCAAATTCACCGGAGTCGCCACCGCATCGCGTAAAGTTTTTGGCCCCAAAATCGGCAAAAATAAATAAGGCCCATCACCAACGCCCCAAACTGCCAAAGTTTGTCCAAAATCTTCATCGTGTTTTTCCAAACCTAACTCACTTGCCACGTCAAACATTCCAAAAATTCCGAGCGTTGCATTTATCAAAACTCGCAAAGCGTCGTTGGCGGCGTTTTTTGGTTTGCCTTGCAATAAGCCGTTGAAGCCAATCCAAATATCGTTATAATTGCCAAAAAAAGTGCTGGTCGTATGTTTTATCGGCAACGGCACCACATAATTATAAGTTTTGGCGACAGGTTTTAAAAAATAATCGTCAATTTGTTTGTGAACCCAATACATTTTGCGATTAAATTTCTCGTAAGGATCTTTTGGATTGACGTATTCAGTTTCAGTTTGTGAAATTTCGTTATTTTGATTATTTTGACTTTGATTATTTTGATTTTGATTATTTTCTTGAGCCAAAGATTTTTCGGAAATTCCAAAATTACAAATCAACAAAATTGCTGCAAAAATGGAACTAAAAGCGAAATTATTCATAAAAATTTATAATTTATAAATATAAAAAATTTACAAAAATTGATAAACGGAAATTTTTTCCACGAGATTTTAAAAAATTTTTTTTATTTTTTTATTTTGCTAAAATCGCAACGCTTAAACATATAAAAATATAAAAAATATAAAAAATATAAAAATATAAAAAATAAAAACCCTACTAATTTTTAATATTTATTATTTACTCAATTACTAAACTTATGGAACAAAACCAAAACCAAAACCAAAATCAGAATCAAGAACAAAATCAAGCAAATCCTTTGGAACGCAAATTAAATATTTCCGTTAATTTGGAAAACGTTCTCGCTGAAACTGATAAACAAGTAAAAAAACAAGCCAAAAAAGTAAAAATGCAAGGTTTCCGTCCCGGACACGTGCCTTTGCATTTGGTTAAACAAATGTATGGAGCCGGAATTTATCAAGAACAATTAGAAAAAGCCATCCAAATCGCTTTTTATGAAAAAGTCAAAGAACAAAAAATAGAAATCGCCGGACAACCAAGAATTGAACCAGCTGAAAATTCTGAAAACTCTGACGACAACAAAGATAAAAAAGAAATTGAATTCACCGCAATTTTTGAAGTTTATCCAGAATTTGAACTCAACGATTTCACTCAATTAAAAGTAGAAAAACCTGTTTTCAACGTAACCGACGCCGAAGTAGAAAAAACTATAGATGTTTTACGCAAACAACAAATGACTTACAAACACGTTGATGACGCAAATCGCACCGTTCAGAAAGAAGATCGCGTTACCATAGATTTTATCGGCAAAAAAGACGGCGAACCCTTTGAAGGCGGTAAAGCCGAAAATTATCCTTTTATCGTCGGTCAGCGTATGATGTTGGAAGATTTTGAAAACGCCGTAGAAGGTATGAAAGTTGGCGAAGAAAAAACTTTCAATTTGACTTTCCCAGCCGAATATTTCGCTAAAGATTTAGCCGGAAAAGAAGTTGAATTCACTATCAAACTTCACAAAATTGAAGAGCCATCTTTGCCAGAAGTTGATGCAGATTTCGCTAAAAAAATGGGAATTGCCGATGGCGATGTAGAAAAATTCAAAGCCGAAGCCAAGAAAAATTTAGAAACCGAAGTTGAACAACGCTTAAAAAATTTACTCAAAAACAATGTTTTTGATGCTCTGAAAAACGCAAATCCGATAGACTTGCCAAAAGCGTTAATTGACTTGGAATGCAAACGTATGGCAGCTCAAGCCAAACAAAATATGCAAGCACGCGGTATGATGAAAACTACCAAAGATTTCCCAATCCAAGAAAGTTGGTTTGCTGAACAAGCCGAAGATCGCGTGGCTTTGGGTTTGTTGGTTTCCAAAATCATTGAAACTTATAGCATCAAAGCCGATGCCGCTGATGTTCGGGCTTTTGTAGAAAAAATGTCCCAAGCATATGAAAAACCAGACGAAATCGTCAAATGGTATTACAGCGATCCGCAACGTTTGCGTAGCGTAGAAAATTATGTGATTGAAGATAATGTAATCAAACACATTACAAATCTTGCAGAAGTCAAAGAAATTGATATTGAATTTGAAAAACTTATGCAAGCAAATCCGTTATTTGGAAATATTTAAAAATATTTAAAAATATTTAAAAAATAAACAAAACAAAACAAAACAAAATATAAACAACAAATTTCCACGAGATTTTCAAAAAAATTTTTAAATTTCTCGTGGAAATCTTTGAATTTATACAAATACAAAATCAAAATATACAAAAGGAGTTTTTTGTGGCTTATTTACCAACAGTTATTGAACAAAGCGGTCGTGGCGAACGTGCTTTTGATATTTATTCAAGAATGCTTCGTGAACGCGTAGTTTTCTTAATCGGCGAAGTTAATGATATTTCCGCCAACGCCGTTGTCGCTCAATTATTATTTTTGGAATCCGAAAATCCGGATAAAGATATTTCGCTTTACATAAATTCGCCGGGCGGTTCGGTCACTGCCGGAATGTCAATTTATGACACGATGCAATTTATCAAGCCTGATGTTTCCACATTATGTTTAGGTCAAGCGGCTTCTATGGGAGCATTTTTGTTAAACGCCGGAGCCAAAGGCAAACGTTTTGCTTTGCCGAATTCGCGAATTATGATTCACCAACCTTTGGGCGGATTTAGCGGACAGGCATCTGACATTGAAATTCACGCCAAAGAAATTTTGCGTATCAAAGAAAATCTCAATTCCATAATGGCTAAACACAGCGGACAATCTGTGGAAAAAATCACTGAAGACACAAATCGGGATAATTTTTTATCGGCAGAAGAAGCTCAAAAATATGGTTTGATTGATAAAGTTTTGAGCAAACGCATTGAAGCATAAAAATAAACAAAATCTGAACAAATAAATAAAAAAATAAATAAAAAAAATAAAAAAATAAAAAAACAAATTTTCCATGAGAAATCTAAAAAATTTTTTGAAAATCTCGTGGAAAATATTTATATAAAAGTAAAAATAAATAAAAATGGCTTTTTTTGGAAATAACAAGGATAAAGATAACAAATTACGCAGTTGCAACTTCTGCGGCAAAAATGAAAATGAAGTTTATAAATTAGTTTCCGGCTCTTTTGGCGATGCAACCGCTTATATTTGCAACGAATGCATCAGTTTATGCGTTGATTTGATCAAACAAGCAGCCGCAAAAGATAAACAAAATTCAAATCAATTTGCCCAAAATCCGTTCAATTTGGACGACAATTTGCCTACGCCAAAAGAAATTTTCAACATTCTTAATCAATATGTAATCGGACAAGAAGCCGCTAAAAAAGTGCTTTCAGTTGCCGTTTATAATCATTACAAACGGCTGCAATATTGCGAAAAATTCAACAACACAAATACCGAAAATAACAAAAACGGCAACGATAACAAAGAAAATAAAGAAAAAAATAAAATTTTCAAAAATTTCAGCACCGAAATCAATAACGTTGAATTATCCAAAAGTAATATTTTGTTAATCGGTCCGACCGGTTCTGGCAAAACTTTATTGGCTCAAACTTTGGCGAGAGTTTTGGACGTCCCATTTGCTATGGCGGACGCAACCACGCTCACGGAAGCCGGTTATGTCGGCGAAGATGTGGAAACTATCGTGCAAAAATTACTGCAAAATTGTGACGGCGACGTAGAAAAAGCTCAACGCGGAATTATTTACATTGACGAGATTGATAAGATTTCTCGCAAATCTGATAATCCCAGCATTACGCGTGATGTCTCCGGAGAAGGCGTTCAACAAGCGTTGTTAAAACTCATTGAAGGCACTAAGGCAAATGTTCCGCCAAAAGGCGGACGCAAAACCCCCGGTCAAGATTGGATTGAAGTTGATACCACAAATATTTTGTTTATTTGCGGCGGAGCGTTCGCTGGTTTAGAAAAAGTAATCCGCAGCCGCACCGAAAAAGGTGGCATCGGATTTTCCGCAGCCGTGCATAGCAAAGATGATAACGAAAACATCAGTCAAACTTTCAGCGAAGTTGAACCAGAAGATTTAATCAAATTCGGCTTGATTCCTGAACTTATCGGGCGTTTGCCGGTTATCACAACTTTGGAAGAATTAGACGAAAAAGCGTTAATAAAAATTCTCACCGAGCCAAAAAATGCTTTGGTCAAACAATATCAAACGTTATTTGATTTGGAGGACGTGGAATTAGAATTCTCCAAAGAATCTTTACAAGCCATCGCTCAGAAAGCGTTAAAACGTAAAACCGGAGCCCGAGGCCTACGCTCTATCGTTGAGCAATCTCTGAACGAGGTTATGTTTAATTTGCCGGACGACGAAAGTATTGTGAAAGTAAAAATTACAGAAGCCACCATAAATGGCAATGAATCGCCAACAATAATCAGAGAAGGCGGCGATGCGGGTAAAAAAATTATTTAAAAAAATATAAAAAAATATAAAAAAATTAAATAAAAAACAATTTTTCCACGAGAAATTCCAAAAAATTTTTGGAAAATCTCGTGGAATTTTTTTATTTTTTTACTTTTTATTTATTCAAAACTGCTTCCAAAGCAATTTGATATTTATCATTTAATTCTTTGATATTGTCTATGGTTATTCCCAAATCATGCATCAAGCCGTCACGGATATCATAAATCCAGCCGTGGATTGTCAATTGTTGTCCGCGATTCCAAGCGTCATCTACGACGGTGGTTCTGGCGACATTCACCACTTGCTCCAACACGTTCAGCGAACACAATAAATCTTGTTTGGAGGATTCTTCTGTGACGCTTTCTATGGCGGCTTGGTGTTTATCATAAACATCTTGCACGTGACGCAACCATAAATCTACGATGCCGACGCGTTTTTTATGTAAAGTCGCCGAAACTCCGCCGCAACCAAAATGTCCGACCACGATTATATGTTTGACTTTTAAAACATCTACGGCGTATTGAATCACCGCCAACGAGTTCAAATCGCTGTGAGCGATTACATTTGCCACATTTCTATGCACGAACAATTCGCCCGGAAGCAATCCGACTACTTGATTTGCCGGAACGCGTGAATCCGAGCAACCAATCCATAAATATTCTGGCGTTTGCAATTTAGATAATTTGACGAAATAGTTTGGATCCATCGCCGTAGTTTGTTTTGCCCAGCTGCGGTTATAGTCAAATAGTTGAAATAAATTTTCGTTATCGGTTTGAGTTTCCGACCACGTATTCAAATCCAAAGACAGCAATAATTTATTGTTGATGCTCGGCTGAATTGTGGCTTTAAAATTTTCGGAATCAGAATTCACAAAACCGAGTTCGGAATATAATTTGGCGGCTAATTTTGCGTTGGGTAAATTGTTGATTAGAACTCGCTGGAAGCCGTTATTTTTGATATTTTGAATGAGTTTATAAGCCAAATTTCTTCCCAACGATAATCCGCGAAATTTTGGCAAAATGTATAAATGTTTTAATTCGCAAATTTTATCGCTTTCGGAGACGCTCAAAGCGATGGCACAACCGGCGATTTCATTTTTATCTTTTTGATATGCCACCAAAATTATGGAATTTTGTTGCAGCAAATAATGCTTGGTTAATAAATGTTGCTGTAATTGTTGTAAATCTTGAGCAGAAAATGCGTAATCTTGCTGTCCGCTGAGTAATTTTTCCTGATGATATAAAGAAAATAATTTGTCAATATCGTCAATAATTTGTTGTTGATTTTTTTGATTTTGTTGATTTTGTTGATTTTGGCGAACATTAAAAATATCAAATTGTTGTAAATCCATAATTTATTTTTGTTTGTAATAAATTTTGAAATTTCCACGAAATTTTATAAAAATTTTTTAGAATATTTTTCCACGAGATTTTTCAAAAATTTTTTGCAATTTGCGATTTCTCGTGGAAAAGTTTTAAAAATCTCAAAAATTTCAAAAATCTCAAAAATTTCAAAAATTTCAAAAATATTAAAAATATTAACAATGCCAAAAAAATTATTTTTCTTAAAAATTTTAATTGTTGCTTTAATTCTTGTTATTGTTGCTTTGGCGATTTTTTGGCAACCAAAATTCAATCCAATGCAAACGCAAAATAATCAAACCCAAAATTTGGCTTACGATTTCACTTTGCAAAATGTCAAAGGCAATATAAATTTGTCAGATTTGACGCTCAAACAAAATAAATATGTTTTGTTGTATTTTGGTTATACATATTGCCCAGATATTTGTCCGACTTCTTTGCTAACTTTGGCGGAGGCGTTGAATTCTCTGCCGCAAAATATTCGCAATAATTTTCAGTTATTATTTGTTTCGGTTGATCCGCAACGTGATAATTTGCAGCATTTGCAAGAATATGGCGAATTTTTTTATAAAAATATTTTGACCGCAACTTCGTTTGATGATAAAAATTTACAGCAAATTGCCAACAATTACAAAATAATTTATCGCAAACATTTTGACCAAAATTCGCAAAATTCGCAAAATTCGCAAAATTACAGCATAGACCACACTTCAAATGTGATTTTGATTTCTCCAGAAAAAAAATGGATTTGGACTTTTCAACACGGAACGTCGGCGGCAGAAATCGCAGAAGTTTTAAAAAGTTATTTTTAAGAAAATATTTTTTATAATTTTTTGCTTTTTAAAAATATTTTGCAAACCGCAATAAAACTTCGGCTTATGTAGTTGGCGATCAAGCGTTTGCGGAAAAATTAGTGATTTTTGCGGCAAAAAATAACAAAGAAATTATTGGTCAAATCAATCAGATTTTGCAAAAAATGAAAGCTGACGGACGTTTAAAAACGCTGTCGCAAAAATATTTCAAAGCAAATTTGTTATGCAAATAAGGCAAAAAAAATACAAAAATAAAAAAATATAAACAAAATATAAAAACAAAAATTTTCCACGAGAAATTCCAAAAATTTTTTGAGATTTCTCGTGGAAAACATTTATTTTTTATTTTTTGCTTTTAATTCAATGACAATAATTTATCTGCTGTTTGTGCATCTTCGTCTATGGTTTGCATCATTTGCGTTTGCAACTCAAATTGCCGCGACAAACTGATAATTTGCACCATTGCATCAGAAACATTGACGTTGCTGGTTTCTAACACGCCGGAGACAACTCTCACGGTGTCGTCTAATTCGCCAGTGCCTCCGCGAAATAAACCATCTCCACCACGCGTTAATTGGCCTTCCGGCGGATTTACTAATTTCAATCTGCCGATAACATTTGCCTGATTCAAATCGCCAGTTGTTTGCATCGCCGAGATAGTGCCATCATCGCCGATAAATACAGCAATTTCCGGCGGAATAATAATATCATCACCAGCATCACCGATAACTGCGGTTCCGGTAGTTTTGGATTTCAAAACACCATTTTCATCAACAAAAAATGATCCAGCGCGACTATACGCTTCGGTGCCAGAACGATCGCGAATTGCAAACCAACCTTTGCCTTGAATTGCCAAATCCAAATTATTTCCGGTATAAACCAACGGGCCTTCTTCAAAATTATCTTTGACCGAAGCATCAACAACAAATGCCCGAGAACTGAATGCACTTTGAGACGGCTGAACTTCTACGGCTCTGAATTTATGCACCATTTCTTTAAAGCCAATAGTCGTAGCATTCGCCAAATTATGTGCAGTTCCGGCGTGTTGTAACAATACGTGTTTTGCACCGGTCATTGCGGTATATAAACCTTTATCCATAATAAAAACCCCTACAAATAAAAATTTTTATTGTTGATCTTGCTGATCTTGCTAATTTTGTTGATTTTGCTGCTGTTGCTGCTGTTGCTGCTGTTGCTGCTGTTGCTCTTCTTGCAATTTTTGCAAATATAACGCCTCAAAATTAACCGGTTGCAAAATAACCGGCGGAAATCCGGCTTTGCTGGTTGCCTCTGAAATAACTTCTCTGGCGTATGGAAATAACACCGTTGGACAAGCAATTGCTAACAACGGATCCAACTGCTCGGCTGGAATATTTGCCACGCGGAAAATTCCGGATTGCGTAACTTCTACTAAAAATACATTTACGTCTTCTGGCTGTTCTTTATTTTTTGGCAAAATCGCCGAAACCGAGACATTTAAGGAAACTTCAAAAATATCTTGCTCAATATTTGTGGCTTCGGTTGATAATTTGATATTGACTTGCGGAGCATCTTTTGCCAAGAAAATTTCCGGAGCGTTTGGCACTTCAACGGAAAGATCTTTGATATAAAGTTTTTCAATTCCAAACAGTGGTTGTGGATTATTATTAGTGTTTTCGGTCATTATTTGTTCTCTTATAAAGAATTGTTATTGTTATTGTTATTGTTATTGTTATTGTTATTGTTATTGTTATTGTTATTGTTATTGTTATTGCTATTAAAAACGATTTTAATTTATTTTTGCGTTTTTGCTTTTTTGCTTTTTTTACTTTTTTTTACTTTTTTTTACTTTTTTTTACTTTTTACTTTTTTCCACGAGATTTCCAAAAAAATTTTTAGATTTCTCGTGGAAAATAAAATTTACGCACGTCCCAAACGATAAACCGCCAAAGAAGTCAAAAAATTCAAATCTTCCAACGGATAAACATATTTTTTATTTTGTTGCTCGTTATCTTTGATTAAATCGCCGTTTTCGTCTAATAAATGGCGATCCAAAATTTGCAAATTCAATTTACGACATAAACCTTCAAAATCTAATAGCGTCAAAAATCTCACATTTGGCGAGTTATACCATTCATAAGGCAAATCTTCAGAAACCGGCATATGTCCGATAATCACGGATTCTAAATTTTTCCAAAACGCAAAATTCGGGAACGAAACTACAACCGATTTGCCAACGCGAATCATTTCTTTGAGTATATCTTCGGTATTGAAAACCGTTTGTAGCGTTTTGGACAAAATCACGTGATCAAAACTATTATCCGCAAAATCTTTCAAGCCGTCTTCCAAGTCCGTTTGGATAACGTTCACGCCGTTTCTGATGGCTTTTAGCATTTGATTTTCGTCGATTTCAATTCCCCACGCTTTGATATTTTTTTTATGTTTATGTAGCCAAGCAATCAAAGAGCCGTCGCCACAACCGAGGTCTAAAACTTTATCATTATTTTTAACCCAACTGGCGATAACACCAAAATCGGCACGTAAAGACAAAGAAAGTTCATTATCAGTCATATAAAAATCCTTAAAAAAATCCTTAAAAAAACTTAAATCTATGTATTTATGTTTATATTTCTTTATTTATGTTTATTTACATTTTTCCACGAGATTTTCTAAAAAATTTTTGAAAATTTTTATAAAAATCTCGTGGAAATTTAGTTTTTATTTTGCTTTTTGATTTTTGATTTTTGATTTTTGATTTTTGCTTTTGGCTTTTTATTTTTATTTTTCTAAAATATCTTTGATATGCACCGTCAAAATTTGCTCCGCTGAAATTTCTTTTACAGATAATTTTGTCTGTTATTTTATAAAAACTTTATAAAAACTTTATAAAAACTTTATAAAAACTTTATAAACAACTTTGCAAAAATTCTGCAAAAATTCTGCAAAAATTATTTACAAATTTTGCATTTTAATCATAATTCGTCCAATTTTATAGAAATTTGCCCATTTATTTGCGTTTGCAAAATCGGCACGTTGAGTTTTTGTAATCGTTGAATTATCAAGGGATTTGGGTGATTAAATTTGTTATCAAAACCGGCGGAAATTATAGCAAGTTTTGGCGAAATAATTTGTAAGAAATTTTCCGCAGAAGAGGTCAAACTGCCGTGATGAGCCACTAACAAAACATCACTTTGCAAGGTTTTTTCATCGTAATTTTGGATTAAATTTTGTTCCTCATTTTTACCGATATCGCCGGTTAGTAGCACAGATTTGCCATTTTGCGTGGTGATTTTTATCACGCAAGATTTATCATTTCCAGCATAAAAATAATTGTTTTTATCGCTTTGATTTTGTAAATTTTTCCACGAGATTTGTAGATTTTTTTTTGCGATATCTTTTGAAAAATTATCTAAAAAATTTGGTTGAAATCTCGTGGAATTTTGTTGCAAAGCGTTGAAAGTTTGAAATTTTACGCCATCAAATTCCCAAAAATAATCCGCATTACAAAGTATAGAATTTGGCAAATTTTGCATAGAAGTCATAACATTTTTTATGTTTAAATTTTGATTTTCTAACAAAGTTTTTAATCCGCCAGAATGATCATTATCTTGATGCGAAATAATCATTAAATCAATGTTATTTATGCTGTGAAATCGCAAAAAAGGAAGGATTACAGATTTGGCAAAACGTTCATTAGCAACATCATAAATTATAGTTTTATTTTGCGTTTTGATAACTACACTTAAATTTTGTCCTACATCTAAAAAATAAACCCAAGCATCACCAAAATTTGGACGCGGAGATTTTTCTAAAAATAACGGAAGTAATAAAAAAACTGCGAATAATTTTCCGGGAAATTTTTTTGGTAATAATAATATAAAAATTCCACAGAAAGACAAAATTAAAGCAATAGCAGAAATATTTTTTTCTAACAAAATAACATTATCATTACAGAATTGTAAAAAATTTAGTAATTGTTGCAATAAATAATGTGAAAAACTCAACAAATAAAACAATAACGCTTTTGGAAATACAAAAATAAAAAATGTAGTAAATAAAATTAACGGCGTGATTATAAAACTAACAAGCGGAATTGCAATTAAATTACTTATCGGCGAAACTAATGGAAATTTTTGGAAAATATATAGCAAAATCGGCAAAGTAATCAAACAAGTTGCCGTTTGCGTAATAATATATTCTTTGCTAATAAATTTGATTTTTTCCAGAATACTTTTGTTATTTTTTGTATTTTTTGTATTTTTTGCATTAT
This sequence comes from Dechloromonas aromatica (nom. nud.), assembly GCA_004555545.1. Classification (GTDB taxonomy): domain Bacteria; phylum Pseudomonadota; class Gammaproteobacteria; order Burkholderiales; family Rhodocyclaceae; genus SFHR01. Next base: position 16,357 of record SFHR01000014.1, on the reverse strand, counting down.
TATTTAACCACGATGAACCAACAATAATTAACGCAACAACGCACATAAAAGATAACCAAAAACCGATTGCAAAAATTGCAAAACTATCAAATAGTAACACCAAAAATAATGCCGTAAATAATATTTGGAAAATGCTAAATTTACGTTTGATAAATAAAGAAATTGCCACAACTAATAACATTATCAAAGTTCGTTGAGCCGGAATTTCAAAGCCGGAAAGTAAAGCGTAAAAAATTGCTACTATACAACTTATAAAAATTGCTGCTAACTTGGTTGGCAAAAATCTTACTAATAATGGAAAACGTTTCCAAATCAACGCTGTCAAGCCACCTGCGAAAATCGCAAACATAGTTATATGCAAACCAGAAATCGCAAATAAATGCGTCACGCCGGTGTTATTTAATAACTCCCATTGTTGCGGAGAAATCGCTTTTTGTTCGCCGATTGCTAAACCTATAATAATGCCGACTAAATGAAATTTTTCAGGCGGAAGTAAAGTCAAAATTTGTTGCTTTATTTCATAACGCAAATTTTCCACGAGAAATAACAAATTATTTTTAGAATTATTAGTATTATTATTATTTTTTGCGTTTGTTAATACTTTATTCAAATTATTTTTTTGAATTATATATGCAGTTGCTCCGATATTTTCGCTCATCATTTTTAAGTCAAAATTATAAGAGCCATCGTTGATATTTCCGTGTATGCTTTTTAATTTCAAATGTAATTGTAAAGTATCACCTAATTTGAAATTTATGAAACCATTTTTATCATTTTTATAATAAAAAACCTTCAAAGTTGATGGAATTTTTTGCAAATTCAAATTACTATTTTTTGTTTTTTTATTTTTGTTATTTTGCTTTATTATCTGAAAATTTTGTTGATTATCAACCGCAAATTTAAACTTATAAGCAATAACTTTTTTACTATTATTTTTATCTAAAATTTGCTCCGGAATACTAATAATTTGTCCGCTTGTTAATATTTCTATATTTGAAAAATTATCGGCAAGTTTTTCATTTTGTATATAATTATCTATACGTAAAAACATTAACAATAAACCGCCAAAAAATCCACCAGCAATCAAAAATAAAATACGAATCTTATAAACAGCAATAACAAAAATAACTATAAAAAATAATATTAACGGCAAAGTTAAAAAACTCAAATTTTCATAGTTAATAAAACTAATAAAAATACCAAATAAAAAAGATAAAGCAAAAATTATCATTGCGTTTATTTTGTTTATAAAAATAAATTTTTTCCACGAGATTTCTAAAAATTTTTTTGATTTTCTCGTGGAAATATTTTTGTATTGCTAATTTAATTACTTCTGGCAAGTTGATTCAAACTGACATAATCAGTTTTGCCCGTTGATAACAATGGAATTGTCTCAATAATTTCTATTTTTCGCGGTATAGCAATTTCGGCAAAACCATATTTTTGAGCCGTTTCCGTCAATTTCTGTCGCGTCAAATTTTTATCGGTTGTGAATAACACCAACGCCTCGCCTCGCCGAGCGTCCGCAATGGCAACTACGGCGTGATGAAAATCGGCGGACGCTTTGATTGCTAAATTTTCTGATAATTCCAAACTCACCATTTCTCCGGCAATTTTGGCAAATCGCTTGAATCTGCCTATAATCTTGACAAACCCAAATTCATCAACATCGGCAATATCTCCACTATCATACCAAGCATTTTCGGCTAATTCTTCAAAACGACTTTCTCCGTTTGCATTGACCTTTAAATAGCCGTTCATTAAATTCGGGCATCGCACAAACAAACGTCCGCCGATTTCAATACCGGGAATTTTTTCTAATTTAAATTCTACATTTGGCAGAAATTTTCCAACCGTATTGCTTTTGAAAGCAAGAGGCAAATTTACGGCAATAACCGGAGCAGTTTCTGTTGCTCCATAACCTTCTAATACGCGAATTCCAAATTTTTCAAACCATAAATTTGCTACTTCGGCATTTAATTTTTCGGCTCCGGAAACTACAAATCGCATTTTGCGAAAATCATAAGGATGGGCAAATCTTGCATAATGTGATAAAAACGTGCCGGTTCCAAAAATCACGCTACAATCTTTGTCGTAAGCAACTTCCGGAATCACCCGATAATGCAGAGGCGATGGATAAATAAATTGCCGAACGCCAGTCAAAATTGGCAATAACGAACCAGCGGTCAAACCAAAAGCGTGAAATAAAGGCAAAGCGTTGATAAATTTATCATTCTGATTAACATCACAAACGGCTTTGATTTGCAAAATATTCGCCAAAATTGCATAATGTGATAACACAACGCCTTTTGGAGTGCCTTCCGAGCCAGAAGTAAATAAAATGGCGGCGGCGTTTTTGTTTTTATTTTTATTTTTGTTTTTATTTTTATTTTTACAAAAATTTTTAACAAAATCTCGTGGAAAAAATCCAAAATATAATGCTTTTAATTTATCCAACAATGTTAGCGAATTTTTTATCTCTTCCAAATATAATATTTTCAAATACGGCAAAGTTTGACAAAGTTGCGATAATTTATTTTCTAACCGAGCTTGTTCCACAAACGCTTTGGAGCAAACAATAAATTTCAGATTTGCCGACTGACAAGCGGCGATAATTGCATTTAAACCGGCGGAATAATTCAGCATTGCCGGAGTTTTATTTTTTGCCGATAGCCCAAGAATTAACGCCAAAGTTGCGGCAATATTTGGCAATAAAATTCCGATATTTTGCGAATTTTTCTCGTCAGTATCATCAATATTTTTAAGCACCAAAGACGTCAAAACCGAAATAATTTGGAAAAATTTTTTATAACTATACGGATTTTCATTGCACTTTATATCTTCAATAATCGGCAGATTTTTGCCATTGAGTTCCGCTGTTTCGCATAAAACTTCATACAAAGTCATATTTTGATGTTGTTGCATAGTCGCTAAAAACTGCGATTCTTGCATAATTCTCAAAAGCTGATTGCTATAAATTCTGCGTTTTTCGCGTGCGGAATAAATTTTGGTAGCGTTTTGTAAATTCTGATTTTCAATTAAATTGATTTGTTGTGGCGGTAAAAACGTCAGCGTGATTTTTGGAAACCAACGTTTTTGACTTTTGACGATTTCATTTTGCGGATTAAAACGCGAATATTTTGATAAAACTCCGCCACTGATAAAAATCGGCAAAATTTGAGCTTTACTTTTAGCGGCTATAAACGCTGGGCCGTCATACATTTTCATTAACGCTCCGGTATTGGAAATTCTGCCTTCCGGGAAAATCACCACTGGACGATTTTGGTTTTCTATGCTTTTGATAATAGTTTTCATAGCCATCGGATTGCTCGGTTCTATGGGCAAAAAATCAACCAAACTCAAAATTGGTTTGAAATACCAAGCGTTAGCAACCCACGTATGAACTACAAAAAGCGGCTTTTGCTGATTTTTGGAATTTGACAAAAATAAACCAACTAATAAGCCATCCAAAAAAGAAGTGTGATTTGCCACGATAATTTTTTTGGCGGCAGAATTGTTATAAATTTGTTGAAATTTTTCTATATCGCCAAAAATACGAACGCCAAAACAAATTTTGAAAAATATTTTCAAAAAATAATAAACAAGTTTATAAAGCATAATTTATGAAATGTTATGAATTTGTATGATTTTCCACGAGATTTTAAAGATAATTTTTGGAAATTCTAAAAACTTTTTATAAAATCTCGTGGAATTTCGTTTTTTCATTACTTTTATTATTTTTATTACTTTTATTACTTTTATTATTTCTTTTTATGATTTTTTATGAAATCTAAATTTTTAGTTTCAGTTTTATTTTTGCTATTTTTTTCGGCTTGTGCGACAAATCCAAATCAAAAAAATCAACAAAATCAACAAACGCAAACTACGCAAAAATTTAATCGTCAATGGAAAAAAATTTCTTGGCAAGATTTGCCAAATTGGAAAGAGGCAACTCAAAATGATCACAATTTGCAGCAATCTTGGGACGCTTTTTTGTTATCTTGCAAAGCGTGGAAAAATAACCAAAAATTAAATCAATGGAAAACTTGGCAAAATATTTGTAATAACGCCCAAAATTTAGCAATTTCAAATAATAAAAATAACAAAGAAATAATTGAATTTTTTGAAAATAATTTGTCCGCTTATGAAGTAATCAACGCAAATAATCCAAATGATTATGGCACTTTGACCGGTTATTATGAACCGCTTTTATACGGATCTTTGACAAAAACAAATCGCTATAAATATGCAATTTATGGCGAACCGGAAAATTTATTAACCATAGATTTTGCAGATTTGTTTGATATTTATCCGGAATTAAAAAATAAAAGATTACGCGGACGTTTAGATAAAAATAGCAAAAAAATTTTGCCGTATTGGGATCGCCAACAATTAGCAGAATTTGAAAAAGAAAAAAATCAAAATTTCGCCAACACCGGCAAACCTTTATTGTTCGTTGATGATGATGTTGCCTTATTTTTCTTACAAATTCAAGGTTCCGGCAGAATCAAATTAGAAAACGGAGATTTCGTCCGCATCAGTTATGCAAATCAAAACGGCAGAGAATACAAATCAATCGGCAGAATTTTGGTGAAAAATAATGAATTGCCGTTATCTCAAGCGAGTATGCAAGGAATAAAACAATGGATAAAAAATAATCCGAGCAAAAAGCAATGGTTATTCAATCAAAATCCGAGTTTCGTATTTTTCAAAATCAGCAAAGAACTTTCCGCAAATGACGGAGCCATTGGTTCTTTGGGAATTCCGCTGACCGCTGAACGTTCTATCGCCATTGATCCTCGTGCAATTCCGTTGGGAACGCCGATTTTTATGAATACGCAAATTGCAAATAAAGAAATAAATCGTTTGGTGATGGCTCAAGATACCGGCGGAGCAATCAAAGGTGAAATCCGAGCCGATTTGTTTTGCGGTTTTGGAGATAAAGCCGGAGAACTTGCCGGAAGTATGAATCAAAAATTAAAACTTTGGGCGTTATTTCCAAAAGATTTAACAACAGAGCAACTTCCAAAATAAAGAATACAAAATAAAAAATAAAAAATAAAAAATAAAAATTTCCACGAGAAATATCAAAAAATTTTTAGAAAATCTCGTGGAAAAATTGTAAAAATTACAAAAATTACAAAAATTAAAAAATTTTTAAAAAAATAAAAAAATACTGAACAGAAAATATAAAAAATAACAAATAAAAAAAGATGCCCAGATATAACAACTTATTTAGTTTTGAAAATAAATTGTCGCCCAGCGGTTGGTTTTTGGCTTTTATATTGACTTTTTATGTGTTGGCTGGTTTGATTGGCAAAGACCCTTGGAAAGGCGAGGACGCAATTCATATTAACGTGGCGTGGCAAATTCTGCAAACCGGCGATTGGCAAAATTTAACTCTCGCCGGAGAAGCGTTTGATTCGCCGCCGTTATATTATTGGTCAGCGGCAATGTTTGGCAAGATTTTTTCGCAAAATCTGGGAATTTTGTCTTTACACGATGCAATTCGTTTGGCGAGTGGTTTTTGGTTATCAATTTCGCTGGTGGCTTTATATTACGGAGCAAGAGAACAATTTGGACATCACGCAGCGGCGGCGGCTCCGATGTTGTTGGCTGGTTGTGTTGGTTTGATAATTCATTCGCACGACGCTCAACCGATGTTAATCGCATTGGCGGCGTATTCAACAGCGTTGGCAGCGATTTTTGTGGCTCCGAGAAAACCATATTTAACGACAATTTTTTTGACTTTGGCGTTGTTAAGCAGTTTATTGGGCGTTGGAATTTTAATTAGTTTGCCGATAATTATTTTGGCGGTAATTGGGATTTTTTTATTTCATTTTTCAAATAAAAATGCCAACGTGTTGAGTTCAAATTTGAATTTGAACGAAAAAACTACGGATATTGCAAATTTATCTATCGTGGCGATTTTCTTTGGAATTTTGTTTGCGGTGTTGGCGTTTGGATTTTTCTTACGTTTTGATTTGGTAAATTTTGACAGCATCAAACTCAATTTCAATGACAATTTGATTGTCAATTTGGCAAATTTGAAATTGTTAAAACTGGTAGATTTGTCAATTTGGTTTTTATTTCCGATTTTGCCGTTAGCAATTTGCGGCTTGTTTCATAGACAGCAAACTATGAATTTTAATAGCGTGATTGGGCTTGGAAATATGAATAACAATGCTTTATTCAATGCGTATCGAGCGGATATTGCCAAAATTTTGCTGATAGTTTTATGGATTTCCACGAGTTTTATAATTATTTTTTCGGCATTTTTTGATGAAATCAGCCATAAATCTGACGAAATATTGTTTTTGTTACTGCTGCCGGAATTGGCGATGTTGGCGACCATTGGCGTTTTGAATTTACGTCGCGGAGCGGTGGCGGCTTTTGATTGGTTTTCCATCACTTGTTTTAGTATTTTTTGCAGCTTTGTTTGGGTATGTTGGTCGGCAATGCGATTTGGTTTTCCGGCAAAATTATCGCAAAGAATTTATATTTTGCGTCCGGGTTTTGTGCCAGAAAACTTTTTCAATACTTCGGCTTTGATACTTTTGATTTTGGCAATTTGTGCGACAATTTATTGGATTTATTTATTATTAAAATTGGAAGAAAAATCGCCGTATAGATGTTTGACGCATTGGACTTTGGGATTAACAATATTTTGGTTTTTGGCGGCTTGTTTGGTTATAGATTGGTTTGATTATGGCAAAAGTTATAGACCGATAGGCGAAGGAATAGTCCAAACATTAAACAAAGTTGCAAAAAATGAAAAAAATAGCGAAATTTGCTTGGCAGAAATCGGCTTGACAGCAACGCAAAGAGCATCTTTGTCATATTTTACAAATATAGTCAAAATACAAAATTTAACGCCGTTAGTAAAGGCAAAAAATGCAGATAGTAAAATTAACGAAACTTGTAAATTTTTGGTTTTGAATAGCAAAAAGTATAAACAAGAAGCGGCAAAATTTGGTTATAATGTTAATGATATTTTGTGGGAGGGAAAACGCAAAAAAGAAAAATTTTATTTAATCAAAAGATAATCAAAAAATAATCAAAAGATAATCAAAAAATAATCAAAAGATAAACAAAAAATAATCAAAAAATTTCCACGAGATTTTATGTATTTTTTTAAAATATAAAATATTTACTAAATAATTTACTAACAATTTAACTAACTTATTAACTAATTAACTTTTAAATTAAAAAAAAAAAAAGGATTTTTTTATTATGAATAACAAATTAAATAAATTAAATAAATTAAACAAATTATCAAAAATTTTACTCACTTCAATTCCATTATTATGCGGTTTGAATTCCAACGTTTTTGCAATTGCTGAATTAGAAAATATTCGCTTTGTCAATGACAATATTATTCAAATAAATACTAATGAAACGCTGAAAAAAATGCCTGATAGTTTTATTTTGAATGATACAAATCCGTCCAAAATTATTTTTGATTTCACTGATGTTGATTTCAAAAAAGAACTAAAACAAAAACTATCACAGAGCAAAAATTTGCAAATAGTCAAAGATGATAATACCAATAAAACGCGTTTAGTAATCACGCTGAAAGATAATGAAAAAGTTAATTATAAAACTGAATTATATCGCAATGGAATTCAAATTACTTTGTCGCCGATAAATGAATATAACAAAAATTTTGATACCAAAATAAACAAAATGCCAACACAAACTCAAATGCAAAATAATGTTGTTGCAGACGATGTTGATGTGCCGAAAATAAAACGTTTTGACCATATTATTTATAGCAAAACTAATAACGTTATAAATTTCAATTTTTTAAATACTAATATTGATGTAAATTCTCATAAAGATGAAGCAACTGATAGTTTAATTATTGAATTATTAAATACTACTTTATCTAAAAAATCTAAAAATCTTTTGATGAAAAATCTTGTTAGTTATAACAAAAATAATGCGTTTAATATGAAGTTTGTTGAAGATAAAAATACAGATACTTTGAAATTTATCATTAAACATAAAGGCAAAAATAAAAATCAAAAAACTTCTTGGGATTATAATTTGTCACAAACAAATAAAATGCTGACTTTGCAATTATTTGAAAATGATGAAGAACCAAATTCAAATAATGATAAAAATGCTGCAAGTAATGCAAAAAATTCCAAAAAAAATAATCAAAATCTCGTGGAAAATAATGCAGAAGAAACTGCAAATAATATTACAAATAAAAACTTTTGCGAACAAATTCACTCCGTCAGCAAAAGTGCTGGAAATATAGTATTAACTAATTTGAACGCACAAGATATAAACAATTTAGTTTTGTCTAATAAATGTCAAGAAAAAAATATAAACAATGTTATCAATAATCATAAAAATAATGTTGTCTTAATCGGTAATAGTTATGAAAATTTATTAGATAATTTGGCAAAACAGCATAAAGCCGAAAACACCGATATTCCTACGATTTCTAACGATTTTATTCAACCAAATGAAAGTATAGAAATTGATAAAGTAAAAACTGTAAACGTCACAAGTAGCGAAATTGTTCCGCTAACTTTAGATTTTTTGGTATTGCAAAAAAATATTGCTAATAATGAATTAGTAAAAATGCCAAAAATTGCTACTAAACACGATTATAAAAATATAGAAAAAACTGATTTGAATAATACAATTATTGATTTCAAAAAAGCAAAATTATCGTTAGAAGTAATTCCAAAAATCATTTCCAAAAATAAAACTAATTTGCAAATTAACTTACGCCAAAATTCGTCAACGGCAAATAATATGAACGAAACTACAATTTCTACAAATACAAATGCTTATGTTGATAATAATGGCACTTTGTCTATTGCAGTTTTGTCAGCAGAAGCAGAAAATAATCAAATTTTGATTTTAATTAAACCAAAAATAAATTATGTTGATAACAAATAATAAAACAATGGAAAATGATTTAAATGATTTAAATGATTTAAATGATTTAAATGATTTAAAAGATTTTAAAAATTCTAATTTGATTTTTTTAGTCGGTTTGATGGGGTGTGGCAAAACAACTATCGGACAATTGTTGGCAGAAAAATTACATTATGAATTTGTTGATACTGATGATTTAATCGTGCAAAATTATCAGCAAGATATAAATACTATTTTCCACGAGAAAGGCGAAAAATTTTTTAGAAATTTAGAAACTACTACCCTGCAAAATGTTATTAACAATACAAAAAATATAAAAAATATAAAAAATAACGGCAAAAAATATGTTATTTCTACCGGCGGCGGAATTGTTTTAAAAGATGAAAATCGTCAGTTATTAAAACAATTTGGATATAATATTTATTTGCAAACTGATACTAATATTTTGGTTCAACGTTTGATGACTGACACGCAACGACCATTATTAAAAAATAAAGAAAATTTGGCGGAGAATCTACAAAATTTATATAATCAAAGAAATAAATTTTATCTTGAAGTCGCAAATTTAGTAATTCAAACAAATAATAAAAATATTGACGAAATAATTTTAAATATATGCAGACAAAAACCCTTATAGTTCCTTTAAGTAATAATCGTAGTTATCCCATTTATATCGGCGAAAATTTGCTCCAAAATCCTGATATTTTTGCCGATTTTGTTACTAACAAAAATAAAAGTAAAAACAAAAAAATAATGATAGTAACAAATACTACGATAGAAAATATTTATTTGAATACTTTGCAAAATACTTTGGCAAAAATAACCCCCAAAGAAAATATTTTTGCAACTATTTTGCCCGACGGCGAAAATTATAAAAATTGGGAAACTTTGCAGAAAATTTTTGATAATTTATTAGCAAATTTTTTTGATAGAAAATCTTTGATTATCGCTCTCGGAGGCGGTGTAATTGGCGATATGACCGGATTTGCCGCCGCTTGTTTTCAACGTGGCGTAGATTTTCTGCAAATTCCGACCACGCTACTTTCGCAAGTTGATTCATCCGTTGGCGGCAAAACCGCGATAAATCATCCGCTCGGCAAAAATATGATCGGAGCATTTTATCAACCAAAAGCCGTGTTTGCCGATATCAAAACGCTCCAAACTTTGCCAAAACGCGAGATTTCCGCCGGTTTGGCAGAAATTCTCAAATATGGTTTTATCAATGACGCTCCGTTTTTGGAATTTTTTACGTCAGAAAATTTTGCCAAAATCTTTGACAATAATGCCGATGTTTTGAGCGAAATCATTTACAAATCTTGCCAAAACAAAGCCGACATCGTCGCCAAAGATGAAACTGAAAGTAGCGATAAAAATTTACGGGCTTTGCTAAATTTCGGACATACTTTCGGTCACGCCATAGAAACTTATTTTGGCTACGGAACTTATTTGCACGGAGAAGCAGTCGCCATTGGAACTATGATGGCGGCAGAATTTTCGCAAAATTTAGGTTTTATTACTCCAAAAGAAGTAGCAAAAATTCAAACTTTATTAAATCAAGCAAAATTGCCGACCGCTTTGGATAAAAAAGTAAATGCAAATGATTTATATAAATTGATGTTCCACGACAAAAAAGTCCAAAACGGAACGTTAAATTTTGTATTGCTAAAAAATCTCGGCGAGGCGTTTGTTTATAAATTAAATTCTGCGGAAGAAAATTCAACGCTGATAATCAAAAGCATTGAAAAATTTATTCAATAAAAATAAATGAAACCAACCGTAAAATTTTTGTTGAGCCATCCATTTCATTTTTTATCGCTCGGATTCGGTTCTGGTTTATTGCCAAAAATGCCCGGCACGTGGGGAACTTTGGCAGCTTTGATAATTTATATTTTGCTCTCGCCGATAATTTTGACCAATTTTAGTTTTGTCGCAATTTTGATAACGCTAATTTTGTTAGGCATTTTGGGAATTTTCTGTATCAAAAAAACCGGAGAAGTGTTGGGCGATGTTGATCATTCGTCAATCGTTTGGGACGAAATGGTGCCATTTTGGACGCTATTATTTTGTATTCCGCAGCGTTTGGAATTATTTTTGGCGGCGTTTGTTTTATTTCGCTTGTTTGACATAACAAAACCGCAACCGGCAAAATATTTTGACCAAAAAGTAAAAAATAGTTTTGGCGTAATGATGGACGATTATGTAGCGGCAATTTACGCGGCTTTGGGAATATTTTTAATAAATCATTTCATTTAACTTAACATTTTTCCACGAGATTTTTAAAAAATTTTTTAGAATTCTCGTGGAAAATTTTTATAACAAATTAAAAAATATCAAATTAAAAAATATCAATAAAAATTATGCAACAAAATTCAACTTATATTCCGCCGGCAAATGATTTTGTTTTCAATTTGACCGCTTATCCGCCCGGAAAACCGATAACTCAATTATCACGCGAATTAGGAATTCCGGAAGAAAAAATTATCAAACTCGCTTCCAACGAAAATCCGCTCGGAATGAGTCCAAAAGCTAAACAAGCAATCCAAAATTTGCTGAATTCCGCCAATGACGGCATTGCTCGTTATCCGGATCAATTCGCTTTGAGTAAAAAAATCGCTGATCGTTGCCAAATTCAGCAAAATCAAATAGTTCTGGGCAACGGCAGTAATAATCTTTTGGATATCGCTGGGAAAATTTTTCTCAATAAACAAACTAACGCTGTTTGTGCTGAATTTGCTTTTTCTGTTTATTGCTTGGCAACTTTGGCGGCTAATTCACAAATTCGTATTGCCAAAGCCAAAGATTTTGGACACGATTTGTCGGCAATGTATGATTTGACCGATGAAAATACGCGAATTATTTGGATTGCCAATCCAAATAATCCGACCGGAACATTTTTGCCGCATCAAGAAATTTACGAGTTCATCAAAAAAGTAAATCAAAAATTCCAAAACAGCGTGGTAATCATTTTGGACGAAGCGTATAACGAATATTTGCCGCCAGAAAAACGTGGAGATGCAACTAAATGGTTGGCGGATTTTCCAAATTTAATTGTTTCGCGGACGTTTTCCAAAATTTACGGTTTGGCTGGTTTGAGAATCGGTTATGCAGCGATGTCCGCCGAACTTGCCGAATTATTCCATAAAATACGGACGCCGTTTAATGCAAATAATTTGGCATTATTGGCGGCAGAAGTTGCTTTGGATGATCAAGAATTTTTATCGCAAAGTTATCAAATAAACGCCGAAGGAATGACGTTTTTGGAACAAGGTTTGCAAAAATTAGGTTTTGATTTTATCGCTTCGTCGGGCAATTTTATAACGATGTTTTGCGATCCTAATCTTGGACAAAATGCCGCTGACATCAATCAAAAATTATTAGAAAATGGCGTGATAATTCGTCCATTGATGGGCTATCAAATGCCAAATCATTTGCGAATAACAATTGGCACCAAAGAAGAAAATCAGCGTTTTTTGGAAACATTAGCAAAAATTATGAAAAAATAAAAAATAAAAAATAAACAATAAAAAATAAAGCAAAATTCCACGAGAAATTCAAAAAATTTTTTAGAATTCTCGTGGAAAATTTTTATTTTTTTATTTTTTTATTTTTTTATTTTTTTATTTTTAATTATGCAAACGAAAAATTTGTTAAAAATTGATGCAAATAAACAAGTCAAATTATCAAATATTGCCGCATTGATTTTGAATTATGATTTAGCAGGAAAAAGCGTAGAAAAAGTAAATTCAAATTATAAATATATATATAAAATTTTCGCAAAATTAGGGCTTTGTGATGTCAAAAAAAATATAAATGGTGACATAAAAATTCCCTTACACTTCGTAAAAAAATTGCTAAAAGAATTACAAAAAGATCCAGATAAATTTATTGAAAAATATGTAGAAGTAAAGCAAGAAAATGGAAGTAAAAAACCAAAATATTATTCAGCAAATTATTGCTATAAATTGTTAGAAGAAATAAATAATTATGAGCAACAAACTGCAGAAGTCACTGCAACTAAAAATGATATAAATAAATTTAGCAAATTTAGCAAATTTATCAAATTTATAAATTTTATAAAAAATCCACAATTATCAAATTTTCCAAAAGATATTAAAGCCGATAATGATTTTGTTGAAGTAATTAGAAATTTATCGCCAAAAAATCATATAATTTTTAAATTTTTATTCCCTGACTGGTTTCATATTTTTTATATTTATTTGAGTAATATTTTTTATGAAAATGCTGAAAATACAATGATTTTAGAATTTGATAAAATATATTATCAATTTGAAAATATAAACGATCTTAAAGAGGAAGAATTAGAAATAACAAAACTTATAAATATTGCGAATAATAAACTAAAATTTTATGGCTGGAATAATACAAAAATCCGTTTTAGTAATAATAGTAATAATGAAAATAAAAAACATATAAAAATAATATTTACTAATCAGCAGCAACAAAATAATAACTTAAATTTTGGTGATGTAATTAGTTTAAATTTGAAAAATAAAGCAATAAATATTTGTGATAAAAATACACTTTGTTTAGTAAAAAAATCTTTGCAAGATATTCAAAAAAATATATTTTGTGATGATTTTGCAGAAGTAATTATAAATAACATTTGCAATCAAATTTATTTCAATAATAAAGTTATTGAATTTTTAAAAAATAATGATCTATTTAATAAATTTTTTAATACGGAAAATGAAGAAACATATAAAGAAGTAATTACAAATTTATATAATCTGCAAATAATGTATAACCATTTGAAAGAAGTTCATAATAATGGCTTTTTAATTGATAAAATTTTTTAAAATCTTTCAAACTTTTCCACGAGATTTCAAAAAATATTTTTGAAAAATGTATGTAGCAAAATCAAAAAATTTTGGGGAAACTTGTAAGGAAATATATTTTTATAAAGAAGGATGTTGGCGGAGTGGACGGGACTCGAACCCGCGACCCCCGGCGTGACAGGCCGGTATTCTAACCAACTGAACTACCACTCCAAATAGTGAGAGATTTGTATGCGTTCAGCAAAAATCTACAATTTATATTCCATAACAAAGTTGTTATGGCGTCTCCACGGGGATTCGAACCCCGGTTGCCGCCGTGAAAGGGCGATGTCCTAGGCCTCTAGACGATGGAGACTCTGATCTTTTCATAGTGGTGGAGATAAGCGGGATCGAACCGCTGACCTCTTGCATGCCATGCAAGCGCTCTCCCAGCTGAGCTATACCCCCACTGGTGAGTGATGTTTTTCACCACTGCTTCAAAGAAGTTCGCATTATGTCATAAGCAAAAATATTTGTCAAGCATTTTTTTTTAAATTTTTTAAAAAATTTTAAAAAATACCCAAAAAGTATATATAAATCTTGATTTTTTCAGCAAAATTTTTTTTAAAATTATTTTTAACTTGCAATTCTTTTAATTTTTTATATTCAATTTATCAATAAAAATAATTATGGAAAACACTACTAAAAACTTAATCAAAGATATTTCTAAAGAAATACAAAATGCTCGCAGAATTTTATTTATCACCGGTGCCGGAATTTCTGCTGACTCCGGATTGCCAACCTATCGCGGAATCGCCGGACTTTATAACAATGACAAATTAACCGAAGAAAATCTCCGCATTGAAGATTGCTTGTCTTATGAAATTTTCGCTAAAAAACCAGAAATCACTTGGAAATATCTCATTCAAATCGCCGATAATTGCTCCAAAGCCAAGCCAAATATCGCTCATAAATTTATCGCAGATTTACAAAAAAATACTCAAAAAGAAGTGTTTGTTTTAACTCAAAATATTGATAATTTGCACCGCCTCGCCGGAATTGATGAAAATCATTTGATTGAAATTCACGGCAATTTCCAAAAATTACATTGCTGTAATCCAACTTGTAATTGGCAGAATAATTTTGATTTATACGCTTATTTAGATAATTTTCATAATACCAAAGTATTAGATTTGCCAAAATGCCCTAAATGTTGCGGAATTGCACGCGTTCCGGTGGTTTTATATGGCGAAATGTTGCCCGAAAATGCTCTCAACAAACTTGTTAATGAATTAAATTCCGGCTTTGATTTGATTATCGTTATCGGCACCAGTTGCAGTTTTCCATATATTTATCAACCGGTTATGCAAGCCGCCAGAAATAACATTCCCACCGTAGAAATTAACCCAGAACAAAATACGACTATCAGTTCAGTTGTCAAATATCATTTGCAACTCGGAGCTCAAGCCGCTTTTGAAGAAATCAACAAAAATTTTGCTTTTTAATTTTTAATGATTTTCAAAATTCGCAAAATTTACAAAATTCGCAAAAATAATTTTTTCCACGAGAAATCTCAAAAATTTTTTAGCAAATCTCGTGGAAAAATATAAAATAACAGCCCTATAAAATTCGTCTTAATTCTAAATTTCTAAATTCATAATTTAATTTTTATCACGCAAAAAATAATGTCTGCTGATTCAAATTCTCAATCACAAATTTCCTTGCAAGATATTTCCGCCAACAACGCCGCAATGTCGCCTATGCTGGACGCTACTGCCGCAATTTTGCCGTTATTGGCACAAATTTCTAAACCGCGTTTTGATCCCAAAATAAATTCTCAATGGAAAGTCGTCTGCAAAGATTTTTATCAACTTTGGAAAGACCGCAAAATAAACGACGCTCAAAGTTTGGAAAATCTGCATAATTGCGTTTGGAAAATCTATCAACTCACGCTCAAAACCAAAGACGACGTCTGTTTGCCGTTTGGTGAAGCCCTGCTTTCGGCGTTCGATCGCTTTGAAACTATGGACGAGGAAAATAATCGCAACGCTTTGCCTTTGATTACCGCTTTGTCGGCAGTAGCGGAAATGCTTTGCGATCCGCAAGGTTTGGAGCATACGCAGTTAGATAATCGTTTCAATTATTTCTGTGAACGGCTTAAAAACGCCACGATTTGCAATAATTACAACGGTCGCTCCGAGCAAATAGACAAAATGTTCCAAAATGAAGCGTTTGAGCATTTAGATTTGATGGAGGAGGCATTGATTTCGTTGCCGCCGGATATCAATACGCTCCAAGAAAGTGCCGATTGGTTAGTCCAAGAAGCCGAGCAGATTGAATTGAGTATGGTCGCTCAACAAGCCAGAAGTATAGAAGTAAAAATCAACGCCCTCGCGGAAAATTTGGACGACGAATTAGCCAGATTAGAAGTCGTAGAAAGTTTGCCGATTTTGTCGCAAGTAATACAAAATCAATTTTCCTCGTATGGAAAATAAAAAATAAGAAATAAGAAATAAGAAATAAGAAATAAAAAACGCAAAAATAAATAAAAATTTCCACGAGAATTTCCAAAAATTTTTTGGGGTTTCTCGTGGAAAATATTTAAAATATAAAAAAATGGCAGATAAGGAAAAATTTTCGTCAGATTTACATTACAAGCAATTATTTACGCATAAACTTTTAGT
>SFHR01000061.1 GCA_004555545.1 Dechloromonas aromatica (nom. nud.) | reverse complement strand
AAGCGTCTAAATCAAAATCGGCTCCATCGGTGGCACGGACGTCCCAGCCAAGTCCGACGGTCATTTTGGACATAGAAGGTGCTTCTTTGCTTAAATTGACATTTCCGCCTTTTTGCAAACTAATAGCCATATCTGTAAAACTCCTATAAATTAAATGTAAAAAATAAATAAAAGTTAAAAGTTAAAAGTAAAAGTAAAACCTGAATTTTACGAAAAAACTTGCAAAAATTGTATAAGTTTTTATAAATATTTATAAATTTTTACAAAATTTTTATATAATTTTTGCAAAAATGTTTCAAAATTATTGCAGAAAAAATTTTTTTTAGTATAATTTCGCACAATATTTGAATTTTTGGAAATATTTAAATATTTATTTCTTAAAAATTTAATTATTTCAAATTTCAAATTTCAAATTTTAAATTTTAAATTTCATTTAATTTAATTTCATTTCTTTATTTTTCATATTCATATTTTTTTATAGTTTATTTGGAGAAAACACTATGGCAGAATATATCGCCCCTTTAAAAGAAATTCGCTTCGCTCAAGAAATGGCTGGAATCGATGAAGTTTTAGCACTTCCAGCTTTCAAAGAATTAGAACTCACCAAAGACGACGTTTATGCAATGCAAGAAGCAGCCGCTACATTTGCAAACGAAGTTGTTTCTCCTATCAACGTAGTTGGTGATGTTGAAGGTCACAAATGGGGCGCAGATTTTGCATCTGACGGACGTCCAGGTGTAAAAGCAAATCCAAAATTCACTGACGCTTACAAAAAATTCTGTGAACAAGGTTTCAACAGCGTAGTCGGTGATATTGAATTCGGTGGCTTGGGACAACCTATCGTTGTTGCTACCGGTTTAAATGAAATGTGGAAAGCCGCTAACCACGCTTTCTCTTTATGTCCTATGCTTACCAACGGTGCTATTGAAGCATTAACAATCGCTGCTTCCAACGAAATCAAAGAAATGTATTTGCCAAAAATGATTTCCGGCGAATGGACTGGCACAATGAACTTGACCGAACCAAATGCAGGTTCTGACTTGGCAGCTATCGTTTCCAAAGCTGAACCACGTGGCGATGGCACTTGGAACGTATTTGGCGAAAAAATCTTTATCACTTGGGGTGACCACGATATGACTGATAACGTCATTCACTTGGTTTTGGCAAGAACTCCGGGTTCTCCAGCTGGTGTTAAAGGTATTTCCTTATTCGTAGTTCCAAAATACTGGGTTGAAAAAGACGGCACTTTGACCGATCAACGCAATGACGCATACTGCATCAAAATGGAACACAAATTAGGTATCCACGCTTCTCCAACTGCCGTTATGAAATTCGGTGAAAACGGCGGTGCTCGTGGCTATATGGTTGGTGAAGAAAATCGCGGCGTTGAATATATGTTCATTATGATGAACGAAGCTCGTTTCAATGTTGGTTTGGAAGGTTTAGGCGATGCCGAACGTGCTTATCAACGTGCAAGAGATTACGCCAAAGATCGTATTCAAGGTCCAGAATTAGGCGTAAAAGGTGGCCCGAAAGTTGCCATTATCAAACACCCAGATATCCGTCGCTTGTTGATGTCTATGCGTTCTAGAATTGAAGCAATGCGTGCAACTGCTTATGTTTGTGCAGCTCAACAAGATTTGGCTAAGAAAAGCGACAATCCAGAAGTCAAAGCCAAAGCTCGTGCATTTGCAGATTTGTTAGTGCCTATCGTTAAAGGTTGGAGCACCGAATCTGCTATTGATATTGCTTCTATGGGTATTCAATGTCACGGCGGTATGGGTTTCATTGAAGAAACTGGTGCTGCTCAACATATGCGTGATGCTCGTATTACTGCAATTTACGAAGGAACGACAGCAATTCAAGCTAACGACTTGATCGGACGTAAAACCGCTCGTGAAGGTGGTTCCACAATGAAAACTTGTATTGCTGAAATGCGTGCCGACGCTGCTAAATTAGATGGTGATTTGGCTTGTTACGGAGCTGCTTTGAATAAAGCAATTGACGCTGTTGAAAAATGCGTTGGTTTCTTTATTGACAACTTCAAAGGCAAACCAAAAGAAGTTCATGCCGGTGCAGTTCCATTCTTATTCTTGTTTGGTATTACCGTTGGCGGATGGCAATTAGGTCGTCAAGCTTTGGTAGCTCGTCAAAAAGTTGCTGCTGGCGATACCGATCCGTTCTGGAAAGCCAAACTCTGCACCGTAAGATTCTTCGGAGCTCATTCATTGACTCAAGCCGAAGGTTTGCGTGATGCAATTCTTTCCGAAGGCGTTGGTGCTTTGTGTATGGATGATGACAGTTTCTAATTTTAATTTTAATTTGGTAGAAATTAACATCAAAATATAAAATTTATAAAATTCCCACGAGATTTCTAAAAAAATTTTTGGAATTCTCGTGGAAAATTTTGGAAAATAAAAAATCTAATAAAATTTATGGAATTTACTTTTATGAAAAACTTTAAAAATATTAAAAATAAAAATATTAAAAATATTTTTGCGATTTCTGCGATTGCTGTTTCGGCTATTTTTTCAAATAATTTTGCTTTTGCGGCTAATGCCGATGATGTTGAAATCACTGATGAATTTGTCCGCTTGAATGCTCCAAACGCCAAAGCTACAGGTGCTTTTATGAATATCAAAAATAAAACTAATGCGGAAATCAAAATTATTTCTGCGGAAAATACGGTTTCTCAAAAAACTGAATTGCATACGCATATGAACGAAAATGGCGTGAAAAAAATGCGTCAAATTCCAGAAATCATTATTCCGGCAAATGGCTCTGTCGTGCTCAAACCTGGCGACTTGCATATTATGTTAATTGGCTTAAATCAACCGTTACAAGAAAATCAAAAAGTTGATATCAAAATCAATTTTGCAGATGGCTCTACAAAAATTATTTCGCCGTTAGTTATCAAAAAATAATTTATAATGCTTGCGTTTTGCCTATGTGGCGAAATTGGTAGACGCACCAGATTTAGGTTCTGGCGTCGCGAGACGTGGGGGTTCGAGTCCCTTCATAGGCACCAAAATATAAAAATATAAAATTTCCACGAGATTTTCCAAAAATTTTTTGAAATTTCTCGTGGAAATTTTTTATTTCTTATTTCTTATTTTTATTCTTTATATTTTTTTACTTTTTGTATTTTTGTATTTTTGTATTTTTGTATTTTTTATTTTGCGTTTTTCAATGTGCTTTCAGCAATTTCGCGAATTTGCGTCGCCATTGAAGACATCGTGGCAAAAGTTTGATTAGACAAATCCAAAATACATTTGACCGAATTAGCAAAAATATCGCCACCAACCGGACAAGCAGCTTTGATTTGTTCGCTGTTAGAAACGGCTTTTTCCGAGAATTTTTCGTATTGACTTCTGATAATGTTGGTAATTTCTTTTTGCATTTCCGTGATCAATTCATACAAATTATGCGAATAATCAATCAATTTAGAAATGTTCGGTTGAGCCAAACTTGCATTGATTTGCGATAATTCGGCGGTATTTTTTGCCGAAAATGCTTGTTGAGCGTTATCTAAATTTTGGCTAAAAAAATCACGAGAAGCTGCCATATTCAAAACGGTCAAGCGTTCAATTCCATTGAAAGCGGTGCGAATTAAAGCCATCAACACTTCGATATTGGCTTTTTGCACGGAGGCTAATTTGTCAAAGTTTTGTTCCATAAGAAATCCTTTTTTATATATTTTTAAATATTTGAATATTTACAAAAATTTTCCGTTGCTTTAATTTTTATCAAAAAACTAATAACAACGGAAAGAATTATTTAATTTTATTTATTAAATTGTTAATTAAACCAAAATGGCTAATTATTTTTTCTTGGTAGTAGCAGCAGTAGCAGCGGCACCAGTTGCTTTAACAGCAGCGTTAGTAGCAGCAGCAACGTTGGCTTCAGCGATTTCTGCAACTTGTTTCGCAGCTTTATTCATATTGTCAAAAGCAGAGTTAGCAGCAGCGATAGCAGATTTTACAGCGGCAACAGCAACTTCAGAACCAGCAGGTGCGGAATTTGCAGCGGTATCCAAAAGACTGCTAACAGTTTTTTGGAATTCGCCAAACTGACTTTCTACCATTTTGGACAATTCTTCTTGAGTTTGTGCAGTGATTTCAAATACAGAACGGCTATAAGCAACAGCTTTTTCAACGTTTGGTTGAACTTGGGAAGCGGCGATACTTGCAGCTTCTTGAGGATCTTTAGCAGCAGCAATAGCACGAGCGTTGGTAACAGAATCTTCAATTACAGAACGGGTAGTATTTAAGTTTAAAGCAGCAATGCGTTCAGCAGAAGCAAGGGCGGTGTTAGCCAAAGACAATAAAGAATCAACGGTAGCTTTATTCGCAGCAGCAAATTGCTCAGGGGTTTTGAACATATGTAAGTTTACTCCAAAAATTAAATGTTAAAAATGTTTAAAAATGTTTAAAAAGGTTTAAAAAAGTTAAATTAAAAAATTTAGGTTTAAATAAAGATTAAGATATATAAATAAAATAAATTAAAAGTCAATAATATTTATATTTTATATTTAATATAAATGTTTGTTTAGAATAAATATAATTGAATTCATTCAAAATATTTTCCCAAAAAACAAAGTATAAAAAAATAACTGTTTTTAATTCTTTTAAATATACTTCAATTTTTGATAAACGAATTATATTACATTAACTTTAAAAAAATCAAAAGAAATAAAAATTTTTTGTAAAAATTTATAAAAAAATATTTTGTTGTAAAAATATCAAAAACTCAAAAATCACAAAGAATACAACGCTTTATAAGTATTTAATTACTCATCAAAATGACGAACTCTTGTCAAATTTTTATGCTTTCTGCAGTGCAACAACGACTATTTTCCGCCGCCGAAATCATCAAGCAAACTTTTATCAAACATTTCAAAATCCAGCAACAACAAAGTAATTATCTTTTCCGAATTTATGTTTATGCCGAAAATTATGCCGAATTAACTCAACTCAATTCTTTGTTATGGGGCGATAAAAGCAACAATAGAAATGAAGTTTTACAATTTTATCCGCATTATTTGATGACCGATTTGCAAACTAACGAGTCAAATCAGATTTTTTATGAAACGCTTATTTTCTATACGCCGATTGTTTTATCAAGCAATTATCCGGATTTAATCAAAATTGACGATTTTTTGGGAAATTATCACAAAAATCAAAAAAATCAAAAAAATCAAAAAAATCAAGCAAACAAAATAGAAAACATTGTGATTTTTATCAGCGACGATAGGCAAGAAATATTGCCACAAGCAAACAATATCGGCGATTATTTTGATTTTGGACGTTTTTCTTCGTTGGTTGATATTGTTTATACTTCGCCGATTGCGGTTAAAAATGGCAGAATTCGCTATCGCAAATATCAGCAAAAAAATTTAGAAATTAAACATTTGGTGTGGAATAGATAATTTTTTGAGTTTTTGTTTTTTTGATTTTTAAAAAAGCATAAAATAAAAAAAATAAAAATAAAAATAAAAACAAAAATTTCCACGAGAAAGCTAAAAAATTTTTTGAAAATCTCGCGGAAAATTTACAAAAATTACAATAAATTACAAATTTCAAATTTCAAATTTCAAATTTCAAATTACAGATTTTTAAAAAATACATAAATAATTTATTTTATGAGTGATAACGCTACAAAATTAAATAGCATTGACGATATTATGACCGCCATTGAGCAAAATGGCATTAAATTTGTTGATTTCCGCTGCACTGATACCAAAGGCAAAGAACAACACGTCACAATTCCGGCATCGCGTTTTGATGAAGAAATTTTTGAAAATGGTCATCCTTTTGATGGCTCATCTTTCAGCGGTTGGCAAGGAATTCAAGACTCCGATATGTTGCTAATGCCAGATCCAAAAACCGCTTATATTGATCCATTTTTTGACGATCCAACTTTGGTTTTGACTTGCGATGTTGTCGTTCCCGCAGACGGCAGCGGTTATGACCGCGATCCTCGCTCCATTGCTCGTCGTGCCGAAGCTTATTTGAAAAGCAGTGGCGTTGGTGATACTGCTTATTTTGGCCCAGAACCAGAATTTTTCATTTTTGATGGCGTTGAATGGAATATTGATATGTCCGGTTGCTTTTGCAAAATTCATTCCACCGAAGCGGCTTGGAGTTGTGGAGAAAAATCACCAGAAACCGGCGGCTTTACCGGACATCGTCCAAACGTAAAAGGCGGATATTTTCCAGTTCCGCCGGTTGATAGTTTGCATAATGTGCGTTCGGCTATGGTTTTGACGCTGGAATCTTTGGGAATTCCGGTGGAAGTGCATCATCACGAGGTTGCAAATGCCGGACAATGTGAAATCGGCACTGAATTTTCTACGTTGGTGCAACGAGCCGACTGGACGCAAACTATGAAATACGTAATTCATAATGTTGCACATCAATTTGGTAAGACCGCAACTTTTATGCCGAAACCGATTGTTGGCGATAACGGCAGTGGAATGCACGTGCATCAATCTATTTGGAAAAACGGCAAGAATTTATTTGCCGGTGATGGTTATGCTGGTTTGTCGGACACGGCTTTATATTACATCGGAGGAATTATCAAACACGCCAAAGCTCTGAACGCCATCACAAATCCGGGCACCAATTCTTATAAACGTTTAGTTCCGCATTTTGAAGCTCCGGTGAAACTTGCTTATTCTGCGAAAAACCGCTCGGCATCTTTGAGAATTCCGCATACAACTTCCTCCAAAGCTCGTCGCGTAGAAGTGCGTTTTCCGGATCCGTTAGCAAATCCGTATTTATGTTTTGCGGCTCTGCTGATGGCTGGTTTGGACGGCATTTTGAATAAAATTCATCCTGGCGAACCGGCTGATAAAAATTTATATGATTTGCCGCCGGAAGAAGAAAAATCAATTCCGACCGTTTGTGCCTCTCTGGAAGAAGCGTTGGCTGCCTTAGATAAAGATAGAGAATTTTTATTGAAAGCCGGAGTTTTCAGCAATGACTGGATCAACGCTTATATAGATTTGAAAATGCAAGAAGTCAATAAAATTCGTATGACCACGCATCCGGCAGAATTTGATATGTATTATTCTTTATAAAAAAATAAAAAAATAAAAAAATAAGCAAATAAATTTTTTCCACGAGATTTCCCAAAAATTTTTTGAGATTTCTCGTGGAAAATATTTTTTTATTTTTATTTTTGTTTTTATTTTTGTTTTTGTTTTTAGTAATACAACAAAAAATTTTTACTTTCTTCCTGCCATTGTTGTTTTTAGTAATACAACAAAAAATTTTTACTTTCTTCCTGCCATTGTTGCTCTTCTTTTGTGACGATTTCATCAAAATCTGCCAAAGTCGCCTCATTATTTTCTACCCACTCGCGAAGTCGCTGCGAACCATTTATCACATCAATTGCATATTTGCCGATTTCATATTCATAAGCAAAATTTGTATCTCGCCAAATTTCAAATTGCGAATGCGTTAATTTGAGTGCTTTCAAAAATAAGCAAATCAGCCGATACGGCTTAAATTTGTTATGGTTATAAGAAAGCGGATTGTCTGCGTGAATAAAAATTCCGCTACAAAATTCGCCTTTAAATTTATGGAAAGTCGGCTCAAAACAACATTTGCGTAAATCACAACCGCCGAGCCAGTCAATTTTATTTTGACTATTTAACTGCTGCATTTTCTGCAAAATCGCATCAACATCTAAATTTGGAGCCGCCACGCATTCCAACGGTCGCGTAGTTCCACGCCCTTCAGAAAGATTTGTGCCTTCTAATAAAACTGTTCCAGCATAAGCACGAGCCATATTCAAAGAAGCCGCATTTGGACTCGGATTGACCCACGAGCGATTTACCCAACCAAAATACGGCGATTGTTTCGGCTGATAATTTTGCATTTTGACAATTTCTAATTTCAGTGAATACAAATTATATTTTTGTTGATACCAAAGTGCAATTTCGCCGAGCGTTAATCCGTGCCGCATAGGCAAACTTTCATCAACGCCGACAAAACTTTCCCAACCGCTTTGCAATTTCATTCCTTCAATTATGCGTCCGGCGGGATTTGGACGTTCCAAAATCCAAACTTCTTTATTTGTCCGTTGATTACAATCTTGCAAAATATAACAAAGCGTAGTCAAAAAAGTATAAATGCGACAACCCAAATCTTGCAAATCCACCAGCAAAATATCAAAAGAATCCAACATTTCTGCGGACAAACGCCGAGTTTCGCCGTATAAACTGAAAACCGGAATTTTATATTTTGGATCTATGAAATTTTGAGTTTCCATCATATTGTCTTGTTTATCGCCGAAAATGCCGTGTTGAGGTCCAAAAGCCGCCGACAATTCAATATTTTTGGCAAATAAAGCGTCCAAAGAATGCTGTAAATTTTGATTAACCGAAGCCGGATGTCCCAAAAGAGCGATTTTTTTATTTCCGGAAGTTAATTTTTGCTGTAAAAATTTGTCGGCTAATAAAACATCTAAACCGGTTTTGAATTCGTTTTTTAATTCTTTCATTTATTTTTTTGCTTCTTTAATTTTTTTATTTTTAAAAATTTAAAAATATTTTCCACGAGAATTCTAAAAAATTTTTTGGAAATCTCGTGGAAATTTTGTTTTTTTACATTTTATTTATTTATTCATTTATTTATTTATTTTTACTTTTTATTTTTTACTTTCCAAGATTATATCTGCACGTTCTAACGCTTTATTCAAATCTAAACAGACATTTGCCGCTCCGACTTGCGAGATAAATCCGGCTCTACGCAAAAACGCTCTGGGCTGCTGATGCAAATTACATAGCAATAAATGTTTGCCGTGATTTATAAATTTTTGGTTTAAATGCACCAATCCGTCCAAGCCGGAAGTGTCTATTTGCACTAAACGTTCCAAGTTTAAAATCAATACATCTGGCAGATTTGCAAAATTATTTCCTAACAAATCTTCTATTTTGCCGGACGCTCCAAAAAATAAAACGCCATAAACTTCCCAGATTTTTACGTTTTCTTTGCTTGATGATTTCGCTGAAACGTCGCTGATTCTGGTCAATTTTGATAAGCGATAAATAAAGAAAAAACACGCCAAAACCATTCCCAATTCTACGGCGATGGTCAAATCAAACAAGATCGTCACCAAAAAAGTCGCCAATAAAATTATGCGGTATGCCAACGGAAAACGCCATAATTTTTGCAAACTCATTTCGTGCCAAACGCCCATATTTATGGAGGTCATCATCACGATTGCTGAAAGTGTCGCTAACGGAACAAAACTCGCCAACGGAGCCAGTAATAAAACTATCAACAACAGCACCACGCTATGCACCACGCCAGAAATTGGAGTTCTGCCACCAGCTCTGACGTTTGTTGTAGTTCTGGCGATCGCTCCGGTGGCTGCAAATCCGCCGAAAAACGGTGCAACTATATTTGCAATCCCTTGCCCCATTAGTTCTTGATTTGGATCGTGTTGATCGTCAATTTGGTTATCCGCAACTCTCGCCGACAGCAGCGATTCAATCGCTCCGAGCAAAGCAATGGTAATCGCCGGAGAAATCATCTGCCCAAAATCACTGATAGACAAATTTGGCAAACCAATTTCCGGCAAACTTTGCGGAATTCCGCCAAAACGCGTTCCTATGGTGGCAACCGGCAATTCCAATGCAAAAGTCGCTATCGTTGCCAAAATCAAGATAAATAACGGAGCCGGAATTATGTTTAATTTATGAAAACGCTTTGCCAATAACGGATAAATTATCAAAAATAGCAAACTAATCGTCGCCAAAATCAGCGTTGGGATATCTAATGTGTGAATATTTTCCGCAATCGTTTTTAATTTTGCGAAAAATTCTGCTGGTAAATTTTCTATGTTTAGCCCCAAAAAATCTTTGATTTGTGCCAAAAATATCACAACTGCAATGCCGTTAGTAAATCCCAAAACCACTGCTATCGGTATAAAACGAATTAACTGCCCAAATCTACAAATTCCCATCAGCAGCAAAATTATCCCAGAAAGCAAGGTCGCTCCGAGCAAATTGCCATAACCATAAACGGCGACAATTCCATAAACTATCGGAATGAACGCTCCGGTTGGGCCACCGATTTGCACTCGCGAGCCGCCAAATAAAGAAATACATAAACCAGCGATAATCGCCGTCCAAATTCCCGCAGATGGCGTGGCTCCAGAGGCAATCGCAAATGCCATTGCCAACGGCAAAGCCAACACGCCAACAGTAATTCCGGCGGAAATATCTTTGCCTAACTGTTGCGGCGAATAACCTTGCCCCAAGCATTCAAATAATTTTGGCTTGAATTTGAAAATATTTAGCAAAAATTTCCACGAGAAATTTTGTTGCGGATGCTCGTGAAAATCGTCTAGATTTTCTTTATTATTTTCATCATTTCCTTTATGGCGACGCAAAGCCATAGGAAAAAAATAAGAACCGAGATTTTTTCGCATTTTCTGATATTTTTGATTTTTTTGATATTTTTGATTTTGTTTATTTTTTGTTTATGTTTTAAAAATTTTCCACGAGATTTTAAAAATTATTTCTAAAAAATTTTTTGGAAATCTCGTGGAAAATTTATTTTTTTCTTTCTACTTCCGGCAGATTTTCACACTCCGGAAGCGGCGACCATCTCACTGCCGAAACTAAACCCCAAGCACCTTTGGCGTTCGGACGCCACCATTTTGCCGTTTTCATAGTCCGTAAAAAATCTAAAGCTTGACCGAAATCAGCAAAATATTTGGTATCAACACGTTCTCCGACCGCAAACATACGGCTTTTTGGACGCTTTAAAGTAGGATTGAAATAAGAATTATCGGCAGCGAACGGCACTAATAATTTGCCGTCGGAGGTGCTGATTTTTTGATTGTCTATCGGCTCAAAAAGTCGCCAGACCGCCACGCCGAGATTGTTCGCTAAAACTCCGATTATATCTAACGATGGATTACTTTGACCTCGTTCAATTCGGCTTAAATAACTGACATCAACATTACAACGAAATGCTAATTCTTCTTGCGAAAGTCCGGATGCTAATCGTAAAAGTTTAATTTTTGCTCCGAAATCTTGACGTAAATTTAACGAAACATCTTTGCCAAAAATATCTAATTTTGTTTTCATAGCGAAAAATAATTCGCTACAAAGCACAAAAATAACAAGGACTAATTCACAAAAATAAGCATTTTTTGTTATATAATATTTCTAATTGTTAGGAAGTAAGCAAATTAACTTTTTTCCACGAGAAATACAAAAAATTTTTTAGTAATTTTTAATTTTGGAAATTGTTTATTATGAAATTCAAAACCATAGAATCTTTCAAAATTTTTGGGGGAGAATAATTTTTATACTGTTGAATTAGAACCAAAAGAAAATTCACTTTTATGCGATTATCTTGCTGAATGCTCAGCAGTAGAACAAAATCTATCTCAGTATTTCGGAGGTGGATTACTTGTAGAACGCCGTCCGTTTGATCGTTCCGCTTCCCATTTAGTTAGTATTGATATACAAACACGTAGCGATGAAATAGATGAAATAGATTTACAAGACCGAGATACTTGGCTTGACTATGATTATATGTACTTCAGCAGAATTTTTACTGGTTCTTGGGAATATGCAGCAAATTTTTTAGATTTACTTGATGCTGTTATGAACAAAATTTTTGATGATTAAATAAGTTGGTAAAAAAATATCTTTCCACGAGAAATCTCAAAAAATTTTTGGGAAATCTCGTGGAAAAAATGATTTTTTATTTATATTTTTATATTTTTATATTTTTATATTTTTATTTATCTTTGGCTTTCAAATAACATTTTGCCGTTTTCGTTATCAAAACGTACCAAAATTGTAGTTTTTGGCAATATCTTGCCGGACAATAACGCTTTGGCTAATGGATTTTCTATTTCCTGCTGAATTGCTCGTTTTAACGGACGCGCTCCGAACAAAGGATCAAATCCGGCTTTACAAACTCGTTTGAGTGCCGAATCATCAACAATCAAACCATATTCCAAAGCAGCGAGACGTTTTTGTAAGATCGCCAACTGAATTTTGGCAATTCCCTGAATATGATTTTCTCCCAAATGGTGGAATACTACGCATTCATCAATACGGTTGATAAATTCTGGACGGAAATACGTTTTGACATCTTCCATCACCGCGTTTTTGATTTCTTCGGCAGATTTATTTTCTGCGGACATCGCCAAAATATGCTGACTTCCCAAATTTGAAGTCATAACAATCACGGTATTTTTGAAATCTACGGTTCTGCCTTGACCGTCGGTCATTCTGCCGTCGTCCAAAACTTGCAATAGCACATTGAAAACGTCCGGATGTGCTTTTTCTACTTCATCTAACAAAATCACGCTATAAGGTTTGCGACGCACCGCTTCGGTCAAATAACCGCCTTCTTCGTAACCGACATATCCGGGAGGCGCACCAATCAAACGGGCTACGGAGTGTTTTTCCATAAATTCGGACATATCAATGCGAACTAAATGTTCTTCGGAATCAAACAAAAATTCTGCCAACGCTTTACAGAGTTCAGTTTTTCCAACGCCTGTTGGGCCAAGAAATAAAAATGAACCATACGGGCGATTTGGATCTGACAAACCGGCACGACTACGACGAATTGCATCAGCGACTAAACTGACGGCTTCATCTTGCCCAACGACGCGTTGGTGTAATTTATTTTCCATTTGCACGAGTTTATCGCGTTCGCCTTGCATCATTTTGGCAACCGGAATTCCAGTGGCTCGGCTGACAACTTCGGCAATTTCATCGGCTCCGACTTGGGTGCGTAATAATTTTCCACGAGTTTTTGTTAAATTTTTTTGGTTCGGCAGATTCAATTGTTTTTCCAAAGCTGGTAATTTTCCGTATTGGATTTCTGCGGCTTTTTCTAATTGTCCTTCGCGTTGATATTTCGCCATTTCGGCTTTGAGTTTGTCTATATTTTCTTTGATTTGTGCGGATCCCAAAATTGCAGATTTTTCGGATTTCCAGATTTCTTCTAAATCGGAATATTCTTTGGTTAGCGTTTTGATTTCTTCCTCAATCAAAGCCAAGCGTTTTTTTGATGCTTCGTCAGGTTCCTTTTTGATGGCTTCACGTTCAATTTTCAACTGAATTAGACGCCGATCTAATTTATCCATAACTTCAGGTTTAGAATCAATTTCTATTTTGATTCTTGCGGCGGCTTCGTCAATTAAATCTATGGCTTTATCAGGCAAAAAGCGATCCGTAATATAACGGTTAGAAAGTTCAGCGGCAGCGACAATTGCTGGATCAGTTATATCCACGCCGTGATGGAGTTCATATTTTTCTTGCAAACCACGCAAAATCGCAATAGTGCTTTCTACGCTGGGTTCTTCCACAATAACCTTTTGGAAACGCCGTTCCAAAGCGGCATCTTTTTCCACGTATTGCCGATATTCATTGAGCGTCGTTGCTCCTATGCAATGTAATTCTCCACGAGCCAACGCTGGTTTGAGCATATTTCCGGCGTCCATAGCACCGTCAGTTTTTCCGGCTCCGACCATAGTGTGAATTTCGTCTATAAACAAAATGATTTTGCCTTCGGATTTGGAAATATCTTTTAAGACCGATTTTAGGCGTTCTTCAAATTCGCCGCGATATTTTGCTCCGGCGAGTAATCCAGCCATATCCAAAGCCAAAACGCGTTTATTTTTCAAACTTTCTGGGACTTCATTATTGACAATTCTTTGAGCCAGACCTTCCACGATTGCCGTTTTACCGACGCCGGGTTCGCCGATTAACACCGGATTATTTTTGCTCCGACGTTGCAAAATTTGGATAGCTCGGCGGATTTCGTCATCACGACCGATAACCGGATCTAATTTGCCTTCGGCGGCACGAGCGGTCAAATCCAAACAATATTTTTTGAGCGATTCTCTTTGACTTTCGGCATCAGCGGAATCTACTTTGTCATCGCCACGCACGGCAAAAATAGCGGCTTTTAAGGCATTTTGATTTAAGCCAAATTTTTTACAGATTTCCGCCACGTCAGATTTTTTATCTTCGGCGATTGCTAACAAGAACATTTCTGAAGCCACGAATTCATCGGCGTTTTCGGCGGCGAGTTTGTCAGCGATGTTTAATAAACGGACTAATTCTTTACTGACGCTGACTTCGCCTTTGACGGAATCGCCGCTCACTTGCGGAAAATTTTTGATTTTCTGCGATAATTCATTTTGCAAACCGCTGACATTAACGCCGCTGCGTTGTAACAAAGATTTTGCGTTGGAATTTTCACCATCATCGTCCAACATTGCAAACAAGACGTGTTCGGCTTCTATGAATTGGTTGGAGTGAGAAAGTGCTAAACGTTGAGCGTTTTCAATAGCGTTCTGAAATGGTGTGGTTAATTTATCAAATCTCATAATGAAAAAATCCTTTGTTTTAATTTTTATGTTTTTTTGAGGTTTTAGTTTTTTTTATTTATCTTTAAATTTAATTTAAGAACAAAAAAGCAAAAATCAAGATGGAAATTTTTTACAAATTTTCCACGAGATTTCCAAAAAATCTTTTAGAATTCTCGTGGAAAAATGTATAAAAATATAAAAATATAAAAACATCAAAAGATAAAAACCTTTTAACTTTAAAAAATATTATGAATACTGACGATTTAATTTTTACTTTAAAAAACGATATTTCTGCCGAAGTAATCCAACAAATTCGCTGTGATAAAACTATTTATCAAGATTTTAAACAAAGTGTTA
>SFHR01000013.1 GCA_004555545.1 Dechloromonas aromatica (nom. nud.) | reverse complement strand
CTAACAAATCAGAGTCCAACATAGCGGAAATAAATCTGGCACGTTTGGCGATTGCTCCTTTGTTTGCTCTTTGGATTTCTATGCTATAAATTTTGCCGTTGCTATCTTTTGCCAAGATGTCAAGACGGACGGAGCGTTTGCCAAATTTATTGATTTCAATTTGCGTTTTTGTTTCTGTAACGGTCAAAGATTTCTGTAGAATTATTTTCAAAATAAATTCCATAATTTCATTTTGACCATCAAAAAACACGCTCATAAAATCGTCGTCAATTAAGCGATATTCCGCTAACTTTTGCTCAAATCTTGCGTAGTCCATTGTTGAGTTTTATTTTTCCTTTTTTTATATTTTTATACTTTTATATTTTTTCCACGAGAAATCTCAAAAAATTTTTGGAAAATCTCGTGGAAATTGTTTTATTTTTCTGTTTTATTTTTTTAAAAAGCCCGTTTCGCAATTAAATCGGTCAAACTTTGCAAAATTGTTGCTTGTTCGCCAAATTTACTTAAATCGCTAATCGCTGACCGATAAACTAAATTTGCTTGATTTTTTGCGTTTTCTAAACCTTGCAAACTGACATAAGTTGGCTTATGATTTTGTGCATCTTTGCCGACGGACTTGCCTAATAATTTTGGGTCGGCAATACAATCTAAAATATCATCCACTATTTGAAATAACAAGCCGATTTTTTTGCCAAAATTCGTTAGCAAAATGGTATCAGATTTGGAAAAATTCATCGCTACTGCTGCCATTAAAATCGGAGCTAAAATTAGTTTTCCAGTTTTTAATTCGTGCATTTTTTGTAATTCATTTTCCGTTAAATTTATTCCAACTGCGTTTAAATCTATGGCTTGACCACCAGCCATTCCTAATGAGCCAGAAGATTTCGCTAAAATATTTACTAACTTGCTTTGTTTTGCCAAAATATCATTATTATTGTTTGAAAAATCTTCGCTAAGAATTTCAAACGCCATACTTTGTAAAGCGTCACCAACTAATAAAGCATTTGCCTCGCCAAACGCCACGTGACAAGTAGGTTTGCCGCGTCGCAAAGTATCATTATCCATTGCTGGTAAATCGTCGTGGACTAATGAATAACTATGTATAATTTCTAAGGCACAAGCGATTCTATCTAACAAGCAAAATTTATTTTCACTAACATTATTTTTATATAATTCTGCGGTGGCATAAACTAATAACGCACGAATTCTTTTTCCTCCATTTAAAACCGAATATCGCATTGCTTTATGCAATAAATTCAATGATGAATTTGTATTATCTTTTACATCTTCTTCCGGCGGCAGAAAAGTATTTAGATTTTGTTCTACTTTATCCAAATAAAAATTTTGCCATTGTTCAAAACCACAATTTTTTTCCATTTTCTAACTATTGTTATTGTTGTTGTTATTGTTGTTATTGTTATTATTGTTAATATTGTTAATAATATTGTTGTTGTTATTTTTATGTTTTATCAAACTATAAATTTCAAAAATATAACCAGACAGAGAATATAAAACAAAAAACACAAATAACGCTAATTGTGGTTGCACTGAAATCAACGCAAATCCAAGTGCTATCGCCGCAATAACCATAAACGGAACGCTACGTTTTAAATTTATTGTTTTGAAGCTGTAAAAACGCACGTTAGAAATCATTGACAAACCCGCAAACAACGTCAAAGCCCACGCAACGCTATATTTCCACGAGATTTCCGCAAAAATTTCTACCGAAGAAATTTCGCTAACCCAAACTAATCCGGCAACCAATGCCGCCGCCGCCGGTGATGGCAATCCTTGAAAAAATCTTTTGTCTATCAAACCGATAGTCGTGTTAAACCGAGCCAATCTCAACGCCGCCGCCACGCAATAAATAAACGAAACTATCCATCCCAAACGCCCAATATCGTGCAACGCCCATTCATAAATCAACAAAGCCGGAGCCACACCAAAACTCACCATATCCGCCAACGAATCGTATTCGGCACCAAAAGCCGATTGCGTGTTAGTTAATCTTGCCACGCGTCCGTCCAAGCCGTCCAAAACCATAGCGATAAAAATTGCCATCGCCGCCAGAGCAAATTGAGATTCCATCGCCTGAACAATAGAAAAAAATCCGGCAAACAACGCTCCCGTAGTAAATAAATTCGGCAGCAAATAAATTCCTTTACGCTTTAATTCCGGATTAAATTTGACTTTGCGAGGTAGAGATTTATTTTTTTCGTTCTCGTAATTATTTGTGTTTGTGTAATCGCCTTTATTCATAATTCAAAAATAAATTATTACTAATTAACAAAATTCCACGAGATTTTAAAAATAATTTTTGAAAAATTTTTATAAATTCTCGTGGAAAAAATGTTATTTTTATTTTTATTGTTATTTTTATTTTTATTTTTTATATTTGTAATTCTTGCATTTGTTGTAGCAAATTTTTTACTGCTTTGGCTCGGTGAGAAATGCTATTTTTTACTTCCGCAGATAATTCGGCAGCCGAACAATTTTTTTCCGGAACGTAAAAAATTGGGTCATAACCAAAGCCATTATTTCCACGAGATTCCGTCAAAATTTTTCCGTGCCATAAACCAGTAGAAATCAAGGGTAGCGGAGATTTTTCGGCTTGAATAAAAACCATAACGCAGACAAAAAACGCCATTCTATCTTGCACGTTTTTTAAGTTTTCTAATAATTTTTGGTTATTCAAAAAATCTTTATTTTCGGCGTTATTGCTACTTTCTACATTTGCATAACGCGAAGAAAATACTCCCGGATCGCCGTTTAAAGCCGGGACGCATAAGCCGGAATCATCGGCGATTGCAGGAAGTCCGGAAATTTTGGCAGCGTGACGAGCTTTATGTAAAGCGTTTTCCAAAAATGTATTGAAAGGTTCATCGGCTTCTGGAATTTGTAAGTCGCCTTGTGGAATAATTTCGTGACCTAATGGCAAAAATAAAGCGGATAATTCTTTTATTTTTTTGCTATTATTTGATGCTAATATAATTTTCATAATTGTATTTACTAAATTTTTTACTAATTTATCTACTAATTTTTTTACTAATTTTTTACTAATTTTTTTACTTCTTAAAAAATGAATAATAATATTATATATTTAAAACAATGTTTATCAACTAATACTGAATTATTAAATTTAATTAAACAAAATGGCGGGAATGATCTCCAAAATGGTTTAGTTATTTATACTGATAATCAATTACAAGGACGCGGACAACATAATAAAAAATGGATTTCAGAATCGGCAAATACTTTAACATTTTCTTTTTTATGGAAAATAACAGAAGCAAAGCAATTAAATGCAATAACTTTAAGCATTGGTTTGGCAGTTTATAACGCTTTGACTGAACTAAAATTAAATAATATTGGTTTGAAGTTTGTCAATGATATTTTATATTATGACCAGCAAAATAATAACTATTATAAATTAGCCGGAATCTTGGTTGAAGCAATCAAAAATAATATTGTAATCGGCATTGGCGTAAATGTTAATAAGTTGCAACAAAATAACACTGAAAATAATAATAATAATAATAAAAATAAAAATAAAAATAAAAATTATCAAGCGATTTCTATCAATGAAATTTTGCAAAATGAAAGTAAGATTAGCAGTGAAATCAGCAAAAAATTAGTTTTAGAAACTATTATTTTGCATTTACATAAAACTTTGCAAATTCATAATCAAAATGGTTTTATTGTTTTAAAAAAATCTTGGTTGAAATCTTGTTTTTGGTTAGGCAAAAATATCATTTATAAAAACGATACTGAAAATATTTTTGGCGATTTTATAGGTATTTCTGACAACGGCGAAATTGAAATACTAACGCAACAAATGCAAGTTATCAAACGCAATAACGGCAGCATTTGGAAAGCATAACAAAAAATAAAAATTAACACTTTTCCACGAGATTTCTCAAAAAATTTTTGAGATTTCTCGTGGAAAAATTTCATTTTTTGCAGTTATTTTTATTTGTTTTGTTATTTTTTATTTGTGATTATTTGCTTTCCGGCAAAGTAATATTCACGCTCACCACTTCATAACGATCTTGGATTTCTTGCGTGATATTAACTTGGTCGTCGCGTAAATCAGCAATATAACGCTTGATTACATCAATTACTTCTTGCTGCATTTTTTGCATATCAAAAGAAGCCGCACCACTGCGTTCTCTGGCGATAATAAATTGCAAACGTTCTTTGGCAGTTCCTGCATTTTGTAATTTGTTTCCGCCAAAAATTTTATCTATCCACATAGCCATTGTTGTTTCATTTCTCTGTTTTTTTTATTTATTTTGTTAAAACTAAAACGTAATTTCTTATTTTAATTTTTGACTTTTCTAAATAAACGATCAAAAAATCCGACCTTTTTCGCTACGGCAAATTTTAAAGGCAAATCTTTGCCCAAAAATCTGGCAACAAAATTAGCATAAGCAATGGCTGCATCATCGTCCGGTTTGAAACATAACAAAGGTTTTCCTCCATTAGAAGCCGCCAAAACGCCTTTGGATTCCGGAATTATGCCGATAATCGGAATTCGTAAAAGATCTGAAATTTCGTCGTATTTGAGCATTTCATCTTCTTCCGCACGATTTGCATCATAACGAGTGATCAACAAATGTTCTTTGACTTTGCCTTCTCTGTTACGGGCTTTCAAGGACTCAGATTGCAATAATCCCAAAATTCTATCGGAATCTCGCACCGAAGCAACTTCCGGATTTGTAACCACGATTGCTTCATCGGCATA
The DNA here is from genome assembly GCA_004555545.1 of Dechloromonas aromatica (nom. nud.). Classification (GTDB taxonomy): domain Bacteria; phylum Pseudomonadota; class Gammaproteobacteria; order Burkholderiales; family Rhodocyclaceae; genus SFHR01. The sequence continues at coordinate 25,257 of SFHR01000013.1, read as the reverse complement.
TAAAAAAGCCATTTTGGCACCGCGTTCAATTCCGGCTGGAGAATCGCACAAAATATATTCAAAACCTTCTTCTTTTAATTCGTTGATTACGCGTCCCACGCCTTCTTCGGTCAAAGCGTCTTTATCTTTGGTTTGAGAAGCTGCCAAAACGTATAATTTTTCATTGCCGCAAAATTTATCTTTGATTAACGCTTGATGCAAAGGAATTTCTTTATTAATTACGTTGATGAAATCATAAACTACGCGACGCTCACAACCCATAATCAAATCTAAATTACGCAACCCGACATCAAAATCAATGATTACGGTTTTTTTGCCGTGCAAAGCAGCCAAGCCGTAGCCAAAATTTGCACTTGTTGTGGTTTTGCCAACTCCGCCTTTTCCAGAAGTAATTACGATAACCTTAGTCATATTTATATTTTTGTATTTTTTATATTTTTGTATTTTTTATATTTTTGTATTTTTTGAATATTTATTTTGCGATTAGAATTTAAAACGAGATTATTATAAAAATAAATTTAAAAAAATTTATAAAAAAATCAAAAAAAATCAAAAAAAAATCAAAAAAAAATCAAAAAAATTTTTTTCCACGAGATTTCCAAAAAATTTTTTAGACTTCTCGTGGAAAAATATATTTTTTAATTTTTTATATTTTGCAAATATAAAAATTATGGTTTCATAACAGTTGCTTCACCGGTAATTACAACGGTGTCGCCAACTTTACAAACTGTTTCCAAAATAACACGTTTTTTCTCTTTGATGATTTCTTTAACGGTTACGGTTGTATTTACGGTGTCATTGATGCGAACCGGAGCGGTAAATTTCAAAGTTTGACCCAAATAAATAGTTCCTGGGCCAGGCAAATGAGCACCTAATACAGCAGAAATAAAGGAAGCGGACAACATTCCGTGAGCGATTCTGCCACCAAAAGGTAAAGTTTTGGCAAATTCTTCGTTCAAATGCACAGCGTTGGTATCAGTGGAAACACCGGCAAACATAACGATATCAGCGTCGGTGACGGTTTTGCCCATTGTGTAAGATTGTCCTACTTGTAAGTCGTCAATGCTATAACTCATATGTGAAAATTCCTTTCTTTGAAATTATGGATTTATAAAAATTTTATAAAAATGAAAAAATGAAAAATTAAATTAGATTACAAATTTATTAAAAATTTGAAAAACGTCCGTATTTTATATTTTTTTTATATTTTTTTTATATATTTTTTTATGTTTTACATTTTCCACGAGAAATATCAAAAAATTTTTGGAAATTTTTATAAAAATCTCGTGGAAAATTTTTATTTTTTATTTTTTTATTTTTTATTTTTGCTTAATTTTTATTAACAACAAAATTCCTACCAAAATCATTGGCAATGATAACCATTGTCCCATACTCACAACGTATGAATGTCCGAAAATTCCCACATCTGGCTCTCTGAAAAATTCCGTTATAAACCGAAAAACCCCATAACCAAGCAAAAATATCGCCGATAAAAATCCAGCTTTTTTATCTTTATTTTTACGCAACAAAACGCAAATCCATAAAATTAAAAATAACAAAATTCCTTCCAAAGCCACGTGATATAACTGCGATGGATGACGCGGCAAATCATCTCCAGCTTGCGGAAAAATCATCGCCCACGGCAAAGTTGCATCACAAACGCGTCCCCAAAGTTCGCCGTTAATAAAATTGCCAACTCGCCCAAAAGCCAAACCCAACGGCACAAGTGGAGCAATAAAATCTGTTAATTCTAACCACGAGATTTGCAAATTTTTTTCTGGAATTTTCTTGTTATGCAAAAATAAATATAAGGAAACGCTAATCAAAACGCCTAAAAAACCGCCGTGAAAACTCATTCCGCCACGCCAAACGGCTATAATTTGCGATGGATTATGGAAATAATATGAAGGAGCGTAAAATAAAACTTCGCCTAATCTGCCGCCAATAATCACGCCGATTGCACCAAAAAATAATAAATCGTCCAAAACTTCATAAGTTATTTTTGGAGAAGCAATTTTTTTGGCTATCAAAAATTTTCCTAAAAATAAAAATTGCAAAAATGCCAACACATACATAAGTCCATACCAGTGCATAGACACGCCGCCGATGGAAATAATAATAGGGTCAAATTGTGGATGAATAAGCATAATTTATAAATTTATAATTTGATAACAATTTAATAATAATAATCTTAGAATTAAGCGAAAGTAAAAAAAGTAAAAAACTTAAAAAACTTAAAAAACTTAAAAAACTTGAAAACTTAAAAATATTAAATATTTAATTTTTATAAATATTACAATTAAAATAAATTCAAATTCAAAAAATTTAAAAAATTTAAAAATTCAAAAATTCAAAAATTTAATAACAATAATTTCAAATTCCAAAATCTGTCCTAATTTCTGACTGATAAGAATATGTTCACTACATTAGATTTAGTAAATTATGTTGTAGATATTTCTTCGCATCGCGATAGAAATGAACTCAATGGTGCTTTGATTAAAGCCATCAACGGACTGATGAAGCCAACTTCAATTACTTTGTATCGTTGCTATCAAGCCAAAGAATGGGTTGCCTTTGCTTGTGCCGGAACGAATCAAAATAATCAGCAAGAGCCGATTTTTGTGAATAATTCTTATGTTCCGCAATGGAAATTCTGCAAAATCGTCTCCGAAGATGCTTTGTTAGAAAAATGTTGGAAAAGCCAAAAAATGGAATTGCAAATTTCATTAGATAAACACGACAAATCTAAACATCAAACACGCATCACCATTCCGGTAATTCAAAATAATCAAACTGATTACATCATTGATATTTGCGTCCCACGTTTGCCGATTCCAGAAAAATTAGAAATTGATAAAGGTTTAATCAAATTTTTCAGTAATTTCACTTGTTTATTAGATTACGGCGAAACTGATTTATTGACCGGTTTGCCAAATCGGCAAACTTTTGAAAAACATTTTTATGAATTGTTAGATAGCCGTGACAATAATAATCAACCATTATTAACCGCCAGCACAAATCATTGGTTAGCCATTGTTGATATTGATTTTTTCAAATCTGTCAATGATTCTTACGGGCATATGATTGGCGATGAAGTTTTGATTATGTTAGCAAGAACGCTACGGGAATCTTTTATTTTCACTGACCATATTTTCCGTTATGGCGGCGAAGAATTTTTGATTTTGCTGCAACCTTGTGGCAATGCAACTGTGGAAAAAACTTTTAATAAATTACGCGAATCTATTTCCGAGAAAACTTTCAGCCGAGTTGGCAGAATTACGGTCAGCATTGGTTATACAAAATTGGATGCTTTGGATACGCCAGATTTGGCTGTTGATAGAGCCGATGAAGCAGTTTCATATTCAAAGCAACACGGCAGAAATTTAGTTTCTTCTTATGAGCAGTTGGTTGATAATCAAGAAATTATGGCAAAAGATTTCAGCGGCGGCGATATAGAATTGTTTTAAAGAAATAACAAATTTCCACGAGAAATCTCAAAAATTTTTTAGAAAATCTCGTGGAAAGTTTTTTAAAAATATAAAAATATAAAAATATAAAAATTTAAAAATTTAAAAAATACGAAATATAAAAAATTATGGAAAATAGTAAAAAATTCAAAATTTTTGTTGATGGTCAAGAAGGCACAACTGGTTTGCAAATTAATGATTATCTCGCTAAACGCAACGATATTGAAGTTTTGAAAATTGATAACGATAAACGCAAAGATTTAAACGAACGGGCAAAATTTATAAACGAATCTGATATTACTTTTTTATGTCTGCCCGACGAAGCCGCCAAAGAATCCGTAAGTTTATGCTCAAATCCTAATACTTGCATAATTGACACCAGTACGGCACATCGCACAAATCCGGATTGGGTTTATGCTTTGCCGGAATTATCTCCGGAGCAACGTAACAAAATCAAAAATTCTAAACGCTTGGCAAATCCAGGATGTCACGCTTCGGCGTTTATTTTGGCGGTCAAGCCGTTAATTGCTACCGGAATTTTGAAATCCGAGTCAAATTTGATGGCAAGTTCGCTCACCGGATATTCCGGCGGTGGCAAAAAAATGATCGCCGATTATCAACAAAATCCGCTTCCGGAAAAACTTTTATCGGCTCGTCCATATGCTCTGAATTTGACGCATAAACATTTGCCAGAAATGCAAAAATATACCGGTTTGCGATTTGCTCCGACTTTTCAGCCGATAGTGGGAAATTGGTATAAAGGTTTGGCGGTGAGCGTGTTTTTAGATTATTCAAATTTCACTATCAAAAATTTAAACAGTAATTCTAATTCGCATAATTCGCCGTTTGATGCGAAAAAAATCCACGAGATTTTCAAAAATTATTATAGAAATGATCAATTTATAAGAATTTTGCCGTATGCAGATTTGCCGCAAATTAGCGATAATGGTTTTTTTGATGTTCAGGCAAATAACAATACAAATTTTGTAGATATCGCAATTTTTGGCGACGACAAACATTTAATAATTATGTCGCGTTTAGATAATCTTGGCAAAGGGGCGTCTGGCTCGGCGGTTCAAGCAATGAATATTTATTTGGGACTTGCTGAAGAAACCGGCTTGGTTTAATACAAAAAATATTTAAAAAATATTTAAAAAATATTTAAAAAGTATTTTAAAAAGTATTTTAAAAACAATGAAAAAATCATCAGATATTTTAAAAATTAAAGGTAGTAGTTATTCATTTCAAGCAATTCGCGTTGTATTAAAAACTACAAATTTGTTTGATATTCAAGCGGCATTAAAAGAGTATATCGGCAAAGATTTTGATATGTTTGATTATGATGATGTTGTATTAGATTTTTCACAAGTGCCGGATGAAGAGTTGGCGATTTTTCAAAATAAAAATCATCAAAAATGGTCAGAATGGATAACAGCTTTTCGGTCATATAAATTGAATCTTATAGCTTGTTCTGGTTTTAAAGATTTCAAAAATATTTCGCAAAATCTCGTGGAAAATAATGCAGATAATAATGCTAATAATGCTAATAATACTAATCAACAAAGCGAGAATAATGAAAGTAATCAAAGTAATCAAAGTAATCAGAATAATAAAAATACTGAAAATAATATAACAGAAAATAACGAAACTACAAATAAAAATATAAATAAAAATAGTTATTTCTATCGCTCTATTGATGACTTGATTTTGGATTTGAAAAGAAATCATCTTACTTATTTTAAAACCAACAAAATTGAGCCGCATAGTGTAAAAAATAAAACCCAAAATAATAATGAAGTAATCGCAGAAGTAGCTCCAGAAGTCGCCGAAGTTGCAGAAGTAAATAATAATGAAAAAAATGCCAACGACAAAGCGAATAATACAGCGGTAATAAATGATGTTGGAATTGCTCCAAGTAGATATATTACAAATGATATTCGCGGCGGCACAGAAATAGTAGAAAATGGTAATATTATTATCGTTGGAAATGTTAATAGTGGAGCACAAGTTGTATCATTTTCTGATATATTTGTTTTTGGCGAACTACGCGGCAAAATTTTTGCTGGTGGTTCAGATAATATCGGTGCGAGAATTATTACATCAAATTTTAATCCGGATCTCATTGCGATTGCCGGAGTTTTCAAAACTTTTGAAAATGGTATTCCTGAAGAATACTTAAATAAATCTGTTTGCGTCAGTTTGGAAGAAGACGAAGAAAATGATATTAGTAGATTAAAAATAGAGGTAATTAAATTGTAAAAAATTGCTTGTTTTTTGCTTATGAAAATTATTTCTATACGTTTGATTTGCTTAATAATATTTACTTTTTTTCTTGCTGCTTGTAGTTTTACTAAACCAAGAACTACGGCAGATTTTGATATAGATTATAACAAGCACTTAATAAAACCAGATAGTAATAAATTAACTAAAAATATTCCGGAACTGATTAGTTATAAAGAACTTGCAGATAATAATAAAAATAATAAAGACAAGTTGGCTTTATATAGCGTTATGGTGCATAATGCTCCAGTGCGAGAAACTTTATTAGGGTTAGCAAAATCTGCCAAAGTAAATATAGATATTCATCCAAATGTTGATGGTAATATTACTTTGAATGCAATTCAAGAAACAATGCCATCAATATTAGATAGAATTTGTGAGCAGTTAGATATACGTTGGTCTAAAAAAAATAATCATATTCTCGTGGAATTAGATACGCCGTATTTAAAAAATTATATGGTTGATTATATAAATATGGGAAGAGATTTGGAAGCCAAAGTATCTACAAATACGCAAATTGTAACGCAGTCGCAAATCACTAATAATGTAAATAATACTATAAATAATAGTAGTAATAATTCAAATATTGTTAATGATAATAATAACATTTCCAGCACGTTAGTAAAAAATAAAACTAATAATAATTTTTGGAAATCGTTGGAAAAAAATATCAAAGATATTTTGCAAGAAACTGATAAAATTCTCCCTGAAGGTTCTAGCGAAACCGAAATAAAAATAGAAAATAATATCAACAACAATATTAACAATAATTATAAACTAAATAATAAAAATGCAACTAATAGCATTGATAAAAATAATAATTATTCTTTAATAAAACGTTCTACTTTTAAAGAAGCTGCTTCCGTAATTATTAACCAAGAAACCGGAATTATTTCTGTTCGTGCTACACATAAACAACATCAAAAAATTAACGATTTTATTCAGCAAGTTTTTAATAGTGCAAAACGTCAAGTTTTGATTGAAGCAACTATTATTGAAGTTATTTTAAATGATAATTATCAACAAGGTATTGACTGGAAAAAAATAACCGGTTTTGGTGCGTTTAGTTTCATCGGAAACTCTTTGAATAACAACAATATAAATTTGAGTTATATCAACGATAATGATAAAACTATTTTGGTTAATTTATTAGAAACTTTCGGCGAAACAAAAGTATTATCCAGCCCACATTTAGCCGTTTTAAATAATCAAACTGCTATGTTAAAAGTCGTAGAAAATTATGTTTATTTTAATGTCAAAGCCGATACTATTTCTACGGCAAATGTCGGCACGACTACGACTTATACATCAACGCCACAAACGGTATCAGTTGGCGTTGTTATGAGCGTCACTCCGCAAATTAGTAAAGATAATATTGTTATGTTAAATGTGCGTCCAACTATTACTCAAATTGCTTATACTGTTGCGGATCCAAATCCGGATTTACAAAAAAACGGAATACAAAATTTATTGCCAGTAATTGATACCAGAGAAATAGAATCAGTATTACGAATTAAAAGCGGACAAACTGCAATTTTGGGCGGTTTAATGAAAGATGAAGTAAATTTAAAACGTTCGGCAGTTCCTATTTTGGGACATATTCCATTATTAGGCGAAGTATTTAATAACTTTAATCACAGCAAGAAAAAATCCGAGTTAATAATATTATTACGCCCATTAGTAATCAAAGAAAATCAATTATGATAAATACTAAAAATTTTGTGCAATCAGAAAACAAAATAGATATTATTTTTTTGGTGATTTTTTCAATATTAACTTTAATAACTTTAATTGAAATTACTTATATTTTATTTTTTGATTCAGATTTTAATAGCGTAAATAATATAAATAATACAAAAAATATAAATAATATAAATAAAAATAATTATAACAATGAATTTTTATTAACAAATCAATTACCTTTGCAATTATGTCCGCAAATTGATATAACAGAAAATATTCCAAAATGCGAAGTAGAAATTGCAAAAAATAACGAAAATAATAACGAAACCGAAACAGAAAACGCAGATAAAAATATAAAAGAAAATACAACAAAAAAATTTGTCCCTATTATTACCGAACATCATAAAAATACAAAATTACCCGCTTTTGATAACGAGGAAAATCATCATTTATCTGCCGCTGAAAAACATTTTATCAATGCCGAAAATTTTGCACAAAATAATGACTGGAAAAATGCTCAACAAGAATATTTTAACGCCTACACAAAACAACAAAATAATCCCATTTATGCTTATAATTTAGCTATAAGTTTGGAACAATTAAATCAAATAAATTTTGCTATTCAATACTATCAAAAAACCATTGAACTAATCAACAAAAATAAACATAAACATAATATTCAAAATTTATTTACTAACGAAAAAATTCAAAGTATTAAACAACATATTTTGTCGCTACAAGATTCACAAAATCCGCAAAATGAAAATATAATTTTGGAATAATTTCCAAAAAATATTTATAAAATCTCGTGGAAAATAATTGCATTACATTAAATATTAAATTACATAACACAACATCACTAACTAAACTTTAATCAGGAAAATTTATAATGCTGGAATTCGGAAAAATCGTTTTATTCGGCGTCGGACTAATCGGCGGCTCGTTCGCTTTGGCATTGAAAAAAGCCAACGCTGTTGAAGAAATCGTCGGATTTAGTCGTTCGCCAAATTCTTTGAAAATCGCCCAAGAAATCGGCATCATAGACCGTGCCGGAATCAATCCCGCTCACGAAATCGCCGACGCCGATGTGATTATGTTCGCCACGCCGGTGCAACAAATCCCAACGATTTTGGAGAAAATTTTTCCATATTTAAAAAATCCGAACACAATTTTGACCGACGTCGGCTCGTCAAAATTAGAAATCGTCCAACAAGCCAGAAAAATTATGAAAGGCAAAATCGGACAATTTGTTCCCGCTCACCCAATTGCCGGAACCGAATTTTCGGGGCCAAAAGCCGCTTTTCCGGAATTATTTCAAAACAAAAAATTAGTTTTGACGCCGCTCAAAGAAAATAAAGACGAATTCTTGGATCGCATCAAATTGGCGTGGCGAATTTGTGGTGCCGAAATTTTTGAATTAGATCCGGAAAGCCACGATACAATTTTCGCCGGAGTCAGTCATTTGCCGCATATGCTTTCGTTTGCGTTGGTGGCAGATTTGGCAAATCGGGAAAATTCTAATTTGTTTTTTGAGTTTGCAGCTTCCGGATTCCGTGATTTCACGCGTATTGCCGCCTCTGACGCGGAAATGTGGCGAGATATTTGTTTGAGTAATCGTTATACTTTGATTGCCGAAATAGCACATTTTCAGGTGGTTTTGAATAATATGATGGCGGCGTTGGCGACTAACGATAAAAAAATGTTGGAACAAATATTTTCACAAGCAAGTCAAGCCAGAAATGAATGGGCAAAAAATAAACAAAAATAAACAAAAATAAACAAAAATAATACTATAAATTTATAAAAAAATTATGAATACTAACGAACAAAATAAAGTATTATCACAAGATAATTTAAAGCTTACTTCTGCAAAATCTGCGTTTGATTACATACTTAATTTATATCAACAGCAACCGAAAAATTTTGATAATTCTTATATAGGAATCGGCACCGGTTCTACGGCAAATTTTTTTATAGATTTAATCAGCAAAAATGATGATTTCAAACGCATTTTCAAAGCCGCAATTTGTAGTTCAAATGTCTCAGAACAACGTTTAGTCGCAAATAATTTTCCTATTATTTCTTTGACAGATTTCCACGAGAATTCGCCAAAAATTTTTATACCTTTTTATATTGACGGAGCCGATGAAATAAACGAAAATTTACAAATGATAAAAGGCGGCGGCGGTGCTTTAACCAAAGAAAAAATTGTCGCAACAATGTCGCAAAAATTTTTATGTCTTGCGGATGAAACTAAATTAGTAAATAAATTAGGAAAATTTCCATTAGCCGTTGAAGTTTTGCCATCAGCAAAATATTTAGTAATTCAAAAATTAAACGAATTAAATGAATTAAATGAATTAAATGAATTAAAAAACATAAAAATAATCAAAATTACTGAACGCAAAAATTTCATTACTGATAGTAATAATTTGATTTTAGATTTGCATTTTGCAAATACTTTTGATAATCAACAAGCAATGATTTTGGAACAAACTATAAATAACATTGTCGGCGTGGTAGAAAATGGTTTATTTACTCAACATTCCAAAGCCGCTGATGTTTTATTTTTGGCTACTCAAAATGGAATAAAAAATATAAGCAAAGAATAAAAATTAAAAATTTAAAAAATTTCCACGAGATTTCCAAAAAATTTTTTATATTTCTCGTGGAAATAATTGAAATTTATAAAAAAAACAATATATAAAAAAGACAAAAAAATACGAAAAAATAACAATACGAAAAAAATGATAGCAGATAACAAACCTATTTTAAATTTGGCTTTACAAGGCGGAGGCTCTCACGGTGCTTTCACTTGGGGCGTGTTGGACGCTTTATTAGAAGACGGACGCTATAAATTTGAAGGCGTCAGCGGAACTTCCGCCGGAGCTATGAACGCAATTTGTCTCGCTCAAGGTTTAATGACCGGCGGCAATGACGGGGCACGTCAAACTTTGGCTGATTTTTGGCATTCCATCGCCAGCAGCGGTTCGCCATTTACAACATTTTGGGAATCGCACCACGCCTCCACAGCGATGCGTATGATGTTGCAATGGACAAAGCATTTAAGCCCAGAACAAATCAACCCAATGGATATCAATCCGGTTCGCGATGTTTTATTGAATTTGATTGACTTTGATAGATTAAGAACTGAATCGCCGGTCAAATTGTTTATCGCCGCAACTCACGCGAATTCCGGCAAAGTGCGAATTTTCAAAAATCAGGAAATGAAAGTGGAAGCCGCATTGGCATCTGCTTGTCTGCCGGAAATTAGCCACACGGTAATCATAGACGGAGAGCCATATTGGGACGGCGGATTTTCGGCAAATCCGGCGATTTTCCCGTTATTTTGGGAATGCGATTCCTCTGATTTGTTAGTGGTTTTATTGACGCCGTTGCGATTCAGCGAAACGCCATATTCACCAAAAGCGGTGCAAAATCGCTTGTTGGATATAGCTTTCAATTCAAATTATTTACGCGAAATGCGGATGTTTGCCCATATGAAAGAAGAATTAAGCAAATTAGCAGTGCCGTCTTGGAAATTTGAACGCAAATTACGCAACGTGCATTTCCACGCAATTCATGCCGGAGATACTTTGGAAAACTTGCCGCCAGATAGCAAATTAGCGGTAAATATGCCATTTTTTGAACGCCTGAAAAATAGTGGCCGCGAATACGCTCAACAATGGTTAGAAGAATTTGGCAACGATGTCGGAGTGAAATCTTCATTAGATTTAAGCAAAGTTTATTACTAAAAATAAAAAATAAAAAATAAAAAATAAAAAATAAAAAAATAAACAAGCAAAAACGCAAAATTTCCACGAGATTTCTAAAAAATTTTTTAGATTTCTCGTGGAAATTTTTATTTTTTATGCTTTTTGATATTTTTCCCAACATTGCAAAAGTTGCTGCTTAAAATTTTCGGCAAATAATGCGATATCACAAAGTGGCGATTTTGCTACTTTTTGGGCTAAATTTTGCGTTAAATTTTGTAAAAAATCTGGGTTATTGGCAAAAAATACTGCTTGATTTACATACGCATTTTGGTCGTGGCAAATCAAATTTTTACGCAAATTTTCGTCGCCGATTGCGTTGATACAACTACCGCTCAAACGCGAGGGCATTAAATCGCCGAGCAGCGTCAAAACCGGAATTCCCAACGCCAAAGCTTCGGCGGTAATAGTCATTCCGGAAACCGGAAACGTATCCAACAGCAAATTGGAGTTTTGTATTGTTTGCAGATAATTTTCGTAGCCGGAATAATTTTGTAACAAAATTTGCATTGAATTTACGCCACGTTTTTGGAATTCTTGCAGAATTTTTTGCTGAAATTCTGGTTCATTAAATTCCGCACGTTGCCAAATAAAATGCACATTTTTAGGAGATTTCTGTAAGATTTCAGCCCATAAATTTAAAGTTTGCGGACTAACTTTTGCCGGATTATTGAAATTTGCGAAAGTAAAAAAATCATCTTTTTTGGCGGATTTTTTGATATTAAAATTTTTTACAACATTTGCATCAAAGCATTCCCAAATATGCGGCATTTGGATAATTTTTTCGCAAAATTGTTCGTCATTTTTATCGGCATTTTTTATGCAAAATTCATCGCTAATAAAAAAGTCCATTTCCGGAAGAGCCGTCGTAGCAAACCAGCCGATCCAAGAAATCTGAATTTTTGCCGGACGATAACGAAAAATTCCCAAACGATTTCCAATAGTCAAGCCGGACAAATCAAAAAGAAAATCTATATTCTCGTGGAAAATCTGCTCGGCGGCGGATTTATCGTCCAAAGCAGAAATATCAAACCAACGATTTTGACAAAGTGCTCTGATTTGTTGGCTGATTTGATCTTCCTTGCCACGCGTAGAAAACACCGAAAATTCAAAAGTATTTTGTAAATTTTGTTGCTGCAAAAGATGTAGCAAAAAATGGCTAACCGGATGAAAACGCAAATCTCCGGAAACAAAAGCTATTTTTAATTTTTGATTTTGATTTTGATTTTGATTTTTTATACTATGTGAAAATTTTGTTACTAATGGATTTTGTTGATAAAAATCAAACAATTTATTTTTGGCTGCTAATTCACCAAGATAAGTATCAACCCAAAGTTGTAAAAAATACAAATTTTCTTGATAATTTGTTAATTTTTGTAACTTTATCAAATCTGTTGCAAAATATTTTTTATAAGCGTTTAAACGAGTTTCAAAATAATTCAAAATGAATTTTGCTGTTTTTGCTTCTCCGATATTTCTCAAAACGGAAGCAAGTTTATAAAAAGCCATTAAATCCGCGAAATTATCAAAAAAATAATCTTTTTGCTTACTTATTTTTTGTAAGCAAAATTCCATTGCCAAATTATATTTTTGTAACGCAGTCATTATTTTCTGTTGATATAAAAAAACATCTCCGAGAATTAACAAAGCCGAAATATTTTTATTATCAAAATCTTGCAAAATTTGATTTGCTATTTGTGCTGCTTGTGATAAATTTTGCGGAGTTTTTGCTACATTATTTGCCAAAAAATAATTTGCTTGTGAGATTAAATTTTCTATTTGTTGCTGATTTTTTTCGCTGATTACTAACTGCATTTTTATTCAAATATTTAGTTTTTAATTTTTGAAATTTAATTAAATTTTTCCAAAAAATTTTAATAAAATCTCGTGGAATTTATTACTTTTTTACATTTTTACAAGCAAAAATTATGTCCGAACAACAAAATAATCAAAATAATCAAAATAATTTTGAAAATATTGACCAAAATCATTTAATCGCCGAACGCCGCGAAAAACTCAACGAATGGCGAAAAAATAAAACCGCTTTTCCTAATCAATTTCGTCGCGACGCTTTGATGCAAAATCTCCAAAATGAATTCCAAAATGTTAGCGAATTTGACGAAAATTCCAAAAACAAAATCTATCACATCGCCGGTCGCATAATGCTCAAACGCATTATGGGCAAAGCCGCTTTTGCCACGCTGCAAGATATGTCCGGCAAATTGCAAATCTATATCAGCAAAAATGATGTCGGCGAAGATGATTACAATGATTTCAAAAAATATGACCTCGGCGATATCGTCGGCGTGAGCGGTTATTTAATGCGAACTAAAACCGGTGAATTGACTTTGCACGCTCAAAATATTTTGTTGCTATCAAAATCACTGCGTCCGTTGCCAGACAAATTTCACGGCTTGACCGATACGGAAATGAAATATCGCCAACGTTATGTTGATTTGATTGTTAATCAACAAACGCGTGACACGTTTATTAAACGTAGCCAAATTTTGCAATTCATCCGCAACTTTATGATGAACGCCGATTTTATGGAAGTGGAAACGCCGATGATGCACCCAATCGCCGGAGGTGCAAATGCCAAGCCGTTTATAACTTTCCATAACGCTTTGGAACAGCAAATGTTTTTGCGGATTGCTCCAGAACTATATTTAAAACGCTTGGTTGTCGGCGGCTTTGAAAAAGTTTTTGAAATCAATCGCAATTTCCGCAATGAAGGTTTATCGCCACGCCATAATCCAGAATTCACAATGATGGAATTTTATGAAGCATACGCAGATTATAAAATGATGATGGATTTCACTGAAAACTTAATCCGTCAAACTTGCCAACAAGTTTTGGGAACTACAAAAATTAAATATCAAGGCAAAGATTTAGATTTATCCAAAGATTTTGCACGTTTGACTATGGTTCAGGCGATTCAGAAATTTCACCCGGAATTCAAAGATAACGCTGAAGAATTACAAAACTCCGAATTTTTGAAATCTAAAATCAAATTTTTTGGCGAAGAAGTTGTCAATGCAGAAACCGCCGGAATCGGAGCATTACAATTACAATTATTTGAAGCATGTGCCGAAAAAAATCTTTGGGAACCAACTTTTATAGTGGATTATCCAGTAGAAGTTTCGCCATTGGCTCGTGCATCAGATAGCAATAAAGAAATTACCGAACGCTTTGAATTATTTATCGTTGGACGCGAATTGGCAAATGGATTTTCCGAATTAAACGATCCAGAAGATCAAGCCGAACGCTTTAAAGCACAAGTTGCCGCCAAAGATGCCGGAGATGAAGAGGCAATGTTTTATGATGCAGATTATATACGTGCTTTGGAGTATGGTTTGCCTCCCACTGGCGGTTGTGGAATAGGAATTGATCGCTTGGTAATGTTATTAACCGATGCTCCGGCAATTCGCGATGTGATTTTATTTCCGCAAATGCGTTTGGAAGCAATCGGCGAATAAATAAAAAATAATAAAACTAAAAAAGTAGAAATAAAAAACAAATTTTCCACGAGATTTTTATAAAAATTTTCAAAAAATTTTTTAGAATTCTCGTGGAAAAATTTTTAACTTTAACTATTTATAAAAAATAATCTTTTATTTGGGAATGTGCAAAAAAATGAAGTTTACTTTTCCAGTTATCATTATTGATGAAGATTTTCGTTCGGAAAACGCCTCCGGACTTGGAATTCGTGCATTAGCAAACGCTTTACAAAATGAAGGTTTAGAAGTTTTAGGCGTAACTTCTTACGGCGATTTGAGTTCCTTTGCACAACAACAATCACGAGCTTGTGCGTTCATTTTGTCCATTGACGACGAAGAATTAGCCTTAGAACCAGATGAAACTTTGGCTGAATTACGCGAATTTGTGCAGAAAATTCGTCGTAAAAATGCCGATATTCCAATTTTTTTGCACGGCGAAACTCGCACCAGCCGCCATATTCCAAATAATATTTTGCGAGAATTACACGGCTTTATTCATATGTTTGAAGACACGCCGGAATTTATAGCCAAAAATATCAAGCGTGAAGCCAATGCGTATTTAGATTCTCTGCCGCCACCGTTTTTCCGTGCTTTGACGCATTATGCGGCCGACGGTTCGTATTCTTGGCATTGTCCGGGACATTCCGGCGGCGTGGCGTTTTTGAAATCTCCGGTAGGGCAAATGTTTCACCAATTTTTTGGCGAAAATATGCTCCGTGCCGATGTTTGTAATGCCGTTGAAGAATTAGGGCAATTATTGGATCACACCGGCCCAGTTGCCGCCTCCGAACGCAATGCTGCTAGAATTTTCAACGCTGACCATTTATATTTTGTTACCAACGGAACTTCTACGTCTAACAAAATTGTATGGCACTCGGCGGTTGCTCCCGGAGATGTCGTCGTGGTTGATAGAAATTGCCATAAATCTATTTTGCACGCAATCATTATGACCGGTGCAATTCCTATTTTTTTGATGCCTACACGCAATAATTTTGGGATTATCGGTCCAATAAAAAAATCTGAATTCTCGTGGAAAAATATTCAGCAGAAAATCAACGAAAATCCGTTTATCAAAAATAAACAAAATGTCAAGCCGCGTTTATTAACAATTACGCAATCAACTTATGACGGAATTTTGTATAACGTGGAAGAAATAAAAACGCTGTTGGACGGCAAAATTGATGTATTGCATTTTGATGAAGCTTGGTTGCCTCACGCCGCTTTTCACGATTTTTATGGCGATTATCACGCCATCGGTGCCGATAGAAATCCGTGCCAAAATTCTATGATTTTTGCCACGCAATCTACGCATAAATTACTCGCCGGTTTGAGCCAAGCATCGCAAATTTTAGTGCAAGATTCTCAGCAGCAAAAATTAGACCGCGATGCTTTCAATGAAGCGTATTTAATGCATACATCAACTTCGCCGCAATATTCAATTATTGCCTCTTGTGACGTCGCCGCCGCAATGATGGAACAACCCGGCGGAACTGCGTTAGTGGAAGAATCTATCGCCGAAGCATTAGATTTTCGCCGAGCAATGCGAAAAATAGACGAAGAATGGGGCAACGATTGGTGGTTTAAAGTTTGGGGACCAGATGATTTATCCGAAGAAGGCATAGAAGAACGCGATTCGTGGATGTTAAAAGCCGATGAACGTTGGCACGGCTTTGGTGATGTCTCGGAAGGTTTTAATATGCTGGATCCGATAAAAGCGACAATTATCACGCCCGGATTAGATGTAGGCGGAGATTTTGCTGATGACATAGGAATTCCGGCAGCGATAGTTACAAAATATTTGGTTGAACACGGCGTAATCGTAGAAAAATGCGGTTTGTATAGTTTTTTCATTATGTTTACAATCGGCATAACCAAAGGACGCTGGAATTCGTTAGTTGCGGCGTTACAGCAATTCAAAGATGATTATGATAAAAATCAACCTTTATGGCGAGTTTTGCCGGATTTTGTGCATAAATTCCCTTTGTATGAACGTATTGGTTTGAAAGATTTATGCACACAAATTCATAATGTTTATAAGCAAAATGATGTTGCACGTTTGACAACAGAAATGTATTTGTCACCGATGATTCCGGCAATGCGTCCGGCAGATGCGTTTGCTAAAATGGCTCACAGAGAAATTGAGCGTGTCAAGTTAGATGATCTTGACGGCAGAATCACCGCAGTTTTGCTAACGCCGTATCCGCCGGGAATTCCCTTGTTAATTCCGGGAGAATGCTTTAATCAAACCATCATCAGATATTTAAAATTCGCCCGAGATTTCAATAATAAATTTCCCGGCTTTGAGACGGATATCCACGGCTTGGTAAAACGCGAAGACGGCAAATATTACGTAGATTGCGTGAAATAAAAGCAATAAAAAATAGGCAAAAAAATTCCACGAGATTTTTATAAAAATTTTCAAAAAATTTTTGGAATTTCTCGTGGAAATTTGTTATTTGTTATTTGTTATTTGTTATTTGTTATTTGTTAAGTAGCAAAAAAACTTTCACGCAACTCCAAAATAATAGAAATTGCGTGAAAAAAATATATTAGATTGAAAACGTAAAGAAATGTAGTTTTTTAAACATTTCATTTACCAACCTTATTATTAAATAAAAATTAAAGAATGAAAATAAGAAACCTTGATGATAATGTAAAAAATCTTGATTTGTATGGTCGCAGATTTTAAAACACTTTTAAATTTTTGTAAATAGTTTGTAATAAATTGTAAATATTTATAAAAATATTGTTAGATTGTTGTGTAAAAAATACAAAAAATTCCACGAGAAATCTCAAAAAGTTTTTGGGAAATCTCGTGGAAAAAATTTATTTTTTGCTTTTTTATTTTTGGTATTTTTTGCAAATCTGACAACCGCTTTCGTGGCGATATTTAAAGATTTTGAGTTGGTTTGTTAATAAATTTATTTGGAGCATTTTGCCGACTAAATTTTCTCCAACGCCACCAAGAATTTTGATAGTTTCCGCCGCTTGATAACTCCCAACAATTCCAACTAACGGCGAAAATACGCCCATCAAACTACATTTTATTTCCTCCAAATTTTCGGCTTCTTGCGGAAATAAACAGTTATAACAGGCAAATTTTTTGCCGCTATTTTTGCTCCGAAAATCAAAAGTTGTCAGCTGTCCAACAAATTTTATTGCCGCTCCGCTAACTAAAATTTTTTGATGCTTCATCGCCAAATCATTTATCAAATAACGCGTCTCAAAATTATCACAACAATCAACAACGCAATCATTTTGACTAATCAGCGTTTCTAACAAAGCCAAATTTTCCGCACTCAAACGCTTATCAATGGCGACGATTTCAATTTTTGGGTTGATTTTCTGCAAAGTTTGTTTCGCCGAAATCGCTTTATTTTTGCCGATGCGTTCAAAATTATGCACGATTTGCCGTTGTAGATTTGTCAAATCCACTTTATCGCCGTCGGCGACGCTAATTTTGCCGATTCCAGAAGCGGCTAAAAACAGACTCGCAGAGGAACCTAAACCACCAGCTCCGACAATTAAAATTTTAGAATTTGCTAATTTTTGCTGGATTTCTTCAGAAAATTCATCCAAAAGCAGATGGCGACTATATTGAATTAAATCTTGATCATTCATAATTTTTTAAAACTTTTCCACGAGATTTTTTAAATTTTTTTTAGAAAAAATCAGAAAAATTTGATTAAAGCGTAATTTTGTGCTTGATAATTTTCCACTAATTTTTTGAGAATTATCAAAACTATCATCGTCAAAGTTATCGCCACTGCCGCCGATAAACGTTGGCGTTTCCAAAAATTTATAAACAACGGGACGCCCATTGGCGTGGTGGAATCCATCGCTACGTGCATAAAAGCACTGGCGGCAAATCCTGCGAGAAATAACGAAAAAAATGCAAATTTCACGGAAATAAAAAACGGCAATAGCATCAATAAAAACCATAACAGCGGCGAATGCGTCACAGTTCTATGATCAATCCACGAAGTGCGGACTTCATTATTCCAAGTTGGGAATTCCAAAAAATCTGGAGCGGTTGCTCCGAAAATCACGCCGACACACAATTCCGGAGGTAAATCTGCCGCCCAACATACGCCAAATAACGCTACGCCAGAAATTTTATGAGTTAAAGTTTTCATTTATATTTTTTTATTTTTTTATGCTTGTAAAAAAATTTTTTAAAATCTCGTGGAAAAAATTTACCAAATTTCAAATCTTCAAATTATAAACATAAACATGCGCATAAATATGAAAGCAGTTATTTTAGCAGGTGGTCTCGGCACCAGAATTTCTGAAGAAACTAACATCAAACCAAAACCTATGGTAGAAATCGGCGGACGTCCGATTTTATGGCATATTATGAAAAACTATGCAACGCACGGAATCAATGAATTTGTGATTTGTTGCGGTTATAAAGGTTATGTAATCAAGGAATATTTTGCTAACTATTTTTTGCATATGTCCGACATAACTTTTGATATGAAAATTAACCATATGGAAGTTCATGAACGTCACGCCGAACCTTGGAAAGTCACGTTGGTTGATACCGGCGAAAATTCTAACACCGGCGGACGCTTAAAACGTGTGCAACAATATTTGAATCCTAACGAGCCATTTTGTTTTACTTACGGCGATGGTTTATCTGATGTTGATATTTCAGCCCAAATCAAATTTCATAACCAACACGGCAAATTAGCAACTATCACGGCCGTGCAACCTCCAGGACGTTTTGGGTCTTTGCAATTTAGCGACGATGCAAATAACAAAAATTTAATCAGCGGCTTTATAGAAAAACCTCGCGGAGACGGCGGAGCAATCAACGGCGGATTTTTTGTGTTATCGCCAAAAGTTTTAGACCTGATAGAAAATGATCAAACCATTTGGGAAAATGAACCCTTACAAAGTTTAGCAAAAAACGGCGAATTAGTTGCTTGGAAGCATAACGGATTTTGGCAAGCAATGGATACTTTACGGGAAAAACGTCAGTTAGAAGAATTATGGCAATCCGGTAAAGCGCCTTGGAAAAACTGGTAAAAAAAATAAGCAAATAAAAATTTCCACGAGAAATCTCAAAAAATTTTTGGAAAATCTCGTGGAAATTTTTTGTTTGTATTTTTGTATTTTTGTATTTTTGTATTTTTTTACGCTCTAGCGGCATTGCCAACTAATTGATAAGAATTAAAACCAAATTGTTCCAAAGCGGCGTCATAACGCAACTCTGACGGCGTCTCAAAAATAATATCGTAATTTATCGGCAACGTGAGCCAAAAATTATTTTGGATTTCGTATTCTAACTGACCGGGCATCCACGTTGCTTGACCCAGTGCAACGAGCATTTTGCCAACATTATTATGTTCACAAGCCTCGTTCAAAATATCTTTGGAAGTGGTCACGGCGATATTTTCATTGATTTTCAGAGTACTTTCCCAGCGTTTATTTTTGTATGGTTTATGCAAAATAAAGCCGTGTTCTAATTTCACTGGGCCGCCAAAATAAATAGATTGCTCGGAAAATTTTGGATTACGTTCTTGGAAATTCATCCGTTCAAAAACGCTTCCCAAATTTATATCTAATTTTTTGTTGATAATCAAACCGGCGGCACCTTGCGAATTATGTTGATAAATATAAATCAAGGTTCCGGCGAATGTTGGTTCGTCCAACTGCGGCATAGCGGCGATGAAAGTGTTGGTTAAATGTAATTGTTTGAATTCTTTATCGGCGGAATTGTGGTTTTTTTTATCAAAATTACTTTCTTCTAATTCGTTGCGTTCGGCGAATTTTCTTGCTTCTTCGGCTAATTTTTTCAGTAAATTTTCTATGGTTGGCATAACTTTTATTTTGAGTTTTTATTTATTTTTATTTTGACTTATTTTGACTTATTTTTGTTTATTCTTATTTGGTGGCAATTTAGATTTTTTCAAATTTTTCAAACGATTAAATAAATACAAAAAATCTTGCCGCAATAATTCGTTGTAATTTGCTAATTGAGTAATATTTTTATAGTTTAATCGCAAAATTATATCTACTTGAGCAAAATTTGTTAAATCAAAGCGATGCCGACGGAAAATATCACGCAAAATTCTTTTGCAACGATTGCGATCTACGGCTTTTTTGAGCATTTTTTTGGCTACAACAATTCCCAAACGTGCGGAAATAAGATTTTCAGAATTTTCAGAAAAATTTTGAAATTTCTCGTGGAAATTTGTTGCGGATTTAGCGGATTTATTAGATTCAGCAGATTTATCAAACAAATAATATAAAGATAAAAATTTGCCTTTGATGCTTTTTTTAAAACTAAAAACGGATGAAAATTCACCCGTTTTAGTTAATCTGGCAGAACGTGGAAACGTTTGTAACACAGATAAAAAATAAATATAAAAAATTAAACAGATAAACGTTTACGACCTTTGGCACGACGAGCAGCTAAAACGGCTCTTCCGCCTTTGGTGCGAGAACGAACTAAAAATCCGTGAGTGCGTTTGCGACGCGTATTTGATGGTTGATATGTGCGTTTCATATTGTTAAAAACTTTCTAAAAAATTATTAAAAATTATTAAAAATGATTAAAAATGGTTGAATTATTATGTAAAATTTAAAAATTTTGAATTATATATTATTTTTTATATCTATATTTATACTTTTTTAAATTTTTGTTAAATTTTTTTATGGAGTTTTTTTATGAGAATCACCGCAGAAAATACTATCGCATTAGTAATTGATATTCAAGAAAAATTAGTCCCCAGCATTTACGCTCACAAATATTTAGTAAAAACTACGCAAAATTTGTTGGAAGCGTTAAACATTTTAAATATTCCAAAAATCATCGCCGAGCAATATCCAAAAGGTTTAGGTTCAACAATTCCGGAAATCGCAAAATATTTCCGTCCGGAAGATAAAGTTTTCCCAAAAACTTCGTTCAGTGCGGTTGAAGACGAAAATTTATTCCAAGAATTACAAAATTCCAAAAAACAAAATGTGATTTTATTCGGCATAGAAGCTCACGTTTGCGTTATGCAAACTTTCGTAGATTTGCGTGAAAAAGGTTATAACGTAATTTTGATTAACGATTGCATCGGTTCGCGTAGCAAATATGACAAAAAAGTCGCCTTGCGTCGTGCCGAGCAAGAAGGCGTGTTGATTAGTTCGTATGAATCTATTGTGTTTGAATTAACCAGAAATGCGAAAAATCCGAATTTCAAAGCGATTTCAGATTTGATAAAAAAATCCGGAGAAGAAATGGAGAAAGATAAAAAGCATAAACACAAACATCACGAACACCACGATAAGCACGATAAACACGAGGATTAAAAAATAAAAATAAATAAAACGCAAAATTTTCCACGAGATTTCCCAAAAACTTTTTGGGGTTTCTCGTGGAAATTTTGCGTTTGTAGATTTTTTTATTTTTTTATTTTTTTATTTTTTTATTTTTATTCTACGCCGAGCGAACTCAAATAATCTTCGTAGCCGCCCAAATAATCTATGATTTTGCCGTCGCCTTTGAGTTCCCAAACTCGCGTCGCCAATGATGAAACAAATTCGCGGTCGTGAGAAACAAATATCAATGTTCCCTTAAATTTTTCCAAACCGGAGTTCAGTGCTTCTATGCTTTCCATATCCAAATGGTTGGTTGGTTCGTCCATTAGCAGCACATTCGGGCGTGATAGCATCAATTTTCCGAAAATCATACGTCCTTGCTCACCGCCGGAAATCACATTGACCGGCTTTTTGACTTCATCGCCGGAAAATAATAAACGTCCGAGCGTTCCACGCACCAAAGTTTCTAAATCTCCATTGCCACCGTCTTCTTGCAAAGACGCCCGAGCATAACCGCTAACCCATTCCGTTAGATTTTGTTCGGATTTGAATTCGTCGCTATGATCTTGTGCATAATAACCTAACTGAGCTTTTTCAGCCCATTTGATTTCTCCGTTTTGTGCGGATAATTCGCTCATTAACAATTTCAGCAGCGTAGTTTTGCCTACGCCGTTTTCGCCGATAATGGCGATTTTTTCTCCGGCGGAAATTGTTGCGGTGAGATTGTCAAAAATATTTTTGTCCGTATTTTCATAAGCGAAAGTTAAATCTTTGATTTCTACGGCTTGGCGATGCAATTTATTTTTTTCATCAAAGTCAAAGCGAATCCATGGATATTGCCGCGAGGACGGTTTTACGTCTTCTGGTTTGAGTTTTTCTATCAATTTCATTCGGCTGGTTGCCTGTTTTGCCTTAGATTTGTTAGCAGAAAAACGTCGCACAAAATCTTGCAATTCAGCTATACGTTCTTTGGCTTTGGCGTTGGCAGCAGAAACTCGGGCACGAGCAGCCGCAGATGCTTCCATAAAATCATCATAATTTCCGGCGTAAATGCTGATTTTGCCGTAATCTAAATCCGCCATATGTGTGCAAACTTGATTTAAAAAGTGGCGATCGTGGCTGATAATCACCATAGTTGAATTGCGTTCGTTCAAAATATCTTCCAACCAGCGAATTGTGTTAATGTCCAAATTGTTAGTCGGTTCGTCCAACAACAAAATGTCCGGATTTGCGAATAACGCTTGGCATAACAAAACGCGTAATTTCCAGCCCGGAGCGACTTCTTTCATCAAGCCGTTATGCAATTCAGTGGCAATTCCTACGCCGAGCAATAATTCACCGGCTCTGGCTTCGGCGGTGTAGCCGTCGTATTCAGCAAAAACGCCTTCTAATTCGGCGGCACGTAAATAATCGTCTTCGGTGGCTTCTGGGTTTTCGTAGATTGCATCGCGTTCGGTTTTGGCATTCCACATTTCGGCGTGTCCCATCATAACCACGTCCAAGACGCGTTGATCTTCGTAAGCAAATTGATCTTGCCGCAAATACGCCAAACGTTCGGTAGGTTCTTTGCTTACGTTGCCGTGAGTAGGTTCCAAAATTCCACAGAGAATTTTCATAAAAGTAGATTTTCCAGCACCGTTAGCTCCAATTAAGCCATAACGAAAACCTTCGACAAATTTGACATTAACGTTTTCAAATAGCGGTTTTGCAGAAAACTGCATAGTAATATTGTTGGCAATTAGCATAATTTTTTTGTATTTTCTGTATTTTCTGAATTTTTACTATGTTTTAAAAGGTATAAAAAATTTCCACGAGATTTTAAAAATATTTTTTGATTTCTCGTGGAAAATTATTTTTTATTTATATAACTATTTATTTATTATTTTTTATTTATTATTTTTTATTTATTATTTTTTATTTATTATTTTTTATTTATTACTTTTCATTTGTTTTAATTTGTTCTAAATAGTTTTCAATATGATTTTTCATCGCCGAAGTAAATGGATATTCCCAGCGTTGTAATTCTTTATATACATAGTCAGATTTTTCATAATTATTTTTAAGCAAATAATCAATTAAATAATTTATTCCAAAATTATAAACATATAATTTAGATTGTTTTGATAAATTCGGACAACTTAACATAGAAATCCATAAACTATTTGGAATTTTCCAATCTTTTCCGTAAAGTTGTTCTAAAAAATGTTTTGGATTTTCAGGAATCCAATAATCTTTACCAGCTAAATTTTTTCTAATTAAATTAAAATCATCAAATTCCCACATTAGTGTGCTTAATTTTGATTTTGCACCTAAAAAACATTTATTTATATCATTAAAATTTTCATCAAAATAATGTTTGTGATAAAACTCTAAATCTACGTGAGTATTTAGTTGAATATTTTCTACAGATATACTTGAAAAAGTTCTTTCATACCCAATAAGTTTTGTATTAAATTTATTAGAATATTTGTGAATACAATTTCTTATTTTAAAAATATAACTATCTATATTTTTTCTTTTTTCATCGTCAATTAAAAGTGCTAAATCTGCATCGGCATCATAACTCATAATTTTTCCATCACGATAAAAACCTAACAAAGTTCCGTCACATAAGAATGGTTTTTCTCCTGCATTTTCTAATATATCTATAATTTCATTTATATCCTCTAACCTTAATTTTTGATTATAAAGATACTTATTTTCATTATTGTTAATGTATTTGCTATATTTTATATTTAATATTGCTTTTTCAACAAACTTATAAAAATTATCTTCTTCGCCAAAAATAAAAAAACATATATTACAAAGATTTTGCAATTCTGTTATATCGCTTAAATTTTTTAGTAAAAAATCTATGTTTTCATTATGCTTATTTTTATAAGTTTCATTGTTAGTTTCATTAGTAATTTGAAATATAGATTGTTTAATTCTAAAATCTAAATCATTATTAAATTTTAGCAAACAATATTGTATTAACAGATCACAATTTTGAATTTCATTGTATTCTGTTAATAAATTTATTAACAAAATAAAGTCGTTTTTATTAAAGTAGTTTGGATTTACCTCTGCAAATATTTTCCAAAAAATAGCTTTTGCGAAATCTCTTTTACTATTTTTCAGACAAACATAAGCTTTAGCAAAAGCAATCCAAGCATTACGGATTTTTTTATGCCTAAAACTATACTTATCATCGTCAAAATCAAAGTGGTTAGATAACATTTCAATAAATTCATTATCATCAAA
>SFHR01000012.1 GCA_004555545.1 Dechloromonas aromatica (nom. nud.) | reverse complement strand
ATTATTTTTTGGCAGACGAATTTTGTGTTCCACGTAATGAAAAATACGAACAACAATTCATAGAAAAGGTTTTGCGTATGCCTGACATTTGGGAAGTTTTAACGCCACCTAAATTGTCGGAAATTTTTTCATTACAAATCAAACAAAATCTTTGTAACACTGAGAAAAATTTTATTTTCGGGAGCTTCAATAATCCGAATAAAGTCGGAACAAAAACTTTAGATTTATGGTGCACAGTTTTGAAAAAATCTCCTGAAAATACTCAATTTATATGGTTACGTGATATTTTTTCTGATAATGAGTTCAAAGAAAAAATTTTTGGAGAATTTAGGAAACGGGGCATCAGTGAAAATCAAATTGTGTTAAAAAATTATGAAAATCACGATAATTATCTGAAAACTTTTTTGGAAATAGATTTGATTTTGGATAGTTTTCCTTTTTCCGGAATGACTACTACTGCGGAAGGGCTTTCCTTAGGAATTCCAACGCTGACGCTGCTTGGAAATTTGATGTCTTCGCGTTTGAGCGGAAGTTGTATTAACGCAATCGGCGATGCAAATCTTAATAAAAATTTCATTTTTGACAACGAAAACGATTTCATAAATCAAGCGGTATTTTTTGCGAATAATCTGCAAAAACTAAATGAACTAAAAACAAATTTAGCCGAAAAAGCCCGAAAATCTCCGCTTTGCGATGCAGAATTATTCGCTAAAAATTTTGAAATCCAAATGTGGAACGTCTGGAAAGATTTTGTAAATTCATAAAAATTTATAAGAATAAAAATAAAAAATAAAAAATAAAAAATAAAAAATAAATTTTCCACGAGAATTTCAAAAAATTTTTTAGAAAATTTCAAAAATAATTTTTAAAATCTCGTGGAAAAATTTCATTTTTATAAAAAATTTCAAAATTTCAAAATTTCAAAATTTCAATCTAAATCTCAATCAAAGAAATAATTATGAGAATTTTACAAAAAGCCCTAACTTTTGACGATGTTTTATTAGTTCCGGCACATTCAACCGTGCTGCCAAAAGATGTAAATTTATCAACAAAATTAACCAAAAATATCACTCTCAATTTGCCCATAGTTTCTGCCGCTATGGATACCGTCACCGAAAGCCGTTTGGCTATCGCTTTGGCTCAAGAAGGCGGAATCGGCATAATTCATAAAAATTTTTCTCCGCAACAACAAGCCGACGAAGTCCGCAAAGTCAAACGTTTTGAAGCTGGAGTAATCAACGACCCGATAACCGTTTCTCCAGAAATGACAATTCAAGAAGTTTTTGAAATCACTCAACAACGCCATATTTCCGGTTTGCCTGTGGTTGATAAAAATACCAATAAAGTTGTCGGCATTATCACAAATCGCGATTTGCGTTTTGAAGAAAATTTAAGCAAAAAAGTCGCCGAAGTTATGACGCCGCAAGATCGCTTAATCACGGTTTCGCCGGATGATAGCACAGAAATCGCTCAGCAAAAATTACGCCAACATCGTCTGGAAAGAGTTTTAGTTGTAGATAAAAATTTCAAATTGCACGGCTTGATTACCGTCCGTGATATTCTAAAAGCCAGCGAAAATCCAAACGCCGCCAAAGATAAAAAAGGATGTTTATTAGTCGGAGCTGCCGTCGGCGTCGCCGAAGGTACCGAAGAACGCGTGGAATTGTTGGTCGCTGCCGGAGTTGATGTGATTATTGTTGATACGGCTCACGGACATTCGCAAGGCGTGTTAGATCGCGTTCGTTGGGTGAAAAAGAATTATCCAAATGTGCAAGTAATCGGCGGAAATATCGCCACTGCGGACGCCGCTTTGGCGTTGTTAGATTGCGGTGCAGACGGCGTCAAAGTTGGAATCGGTCCGGGTTCTATTTGCACCACGCGGATTGTCGCCGGAGTCGGAGTTCCGCAAATGACCGCAATTCACAATGTTTCGGAGGCATTAGCAAAATCAAATTCCGGCGTTCCGATGATTGCTGATGGTGGAATTCGTTTTTCTGGAGATATCGCCAAAGCCATAGCCGCCGGAGCAAATTCGGTTATGTTGGGCGGATTGTTCGCCGGAACCGAAGAAGCACCGGGCGAAGTGGAATTATATCAAGGGCGTTCGTATAAATCTTATCGCGGAATGGGTTCGCTCGGTGCGATGCAAGCCGGTTCGTCGGATAGATATTTCCAAGAAGGCACGGCAAATGTCAATAAATTTGTCCCGGAAGGCATTGAAGGACGCGTCCCGTATAAAGGTTCAGTTTTGGCGGTAATTCACCAGTTGATGGGCGGTTTGCGTTCGTCTATGGGATATATTGGCTGCGAAAGTATCGCTGCGATGCACCAACGAGCAGCGTTTGTAGAAATCACGTCAGCAGGTTTCCGCGAATCGCACGTCCACGATGTGCAAATTACCAAAGAGGCACCGAATTATCATTTGGTATAAAAAAATAAAAATATTCAAAACATAAAAAAAAACAAATTTCCACGAGATTTTTCAAAAAATTTTTGAGATTTCTCGTGGAAAATTTTTTGTTATTTAAAAACAAGTTAAAAACACGTTTGCAGAAAATCAAAGAAGTTTCAAAAAAAGCATATAAAAATGCTGTTAAAAATACGCATTTTGAAAATTGCATTTAAGTATAAAAACTATCCCAAAAAATTATTTACTTTGCAAAATTTTTGGCGGAAAATAAGTTCATCAAAAATAATTTTTACTTGGGACTTCTATATGAAAAATCATAATTTATATAAAGCAAAATTTGCATTTACTACGCTGCTTATTTTGGCAAATATACATAATTCTCATAATGCAAATGCCGATAGTAATATCAATTTTTATGGTATTTTGGATTATGGAATTGCATATAAAACTAATTATAATTTTCAGGCAAATAATTCCACAAATTCAACTCATAATAGTAAGCATAATTTTGCGATAAATAGTAATCAAAGAAATGGCAGCCGTTTAGGCATCAAAGCAAATGAAGTAATCAATAATAATTTGAGTTTATTTTTTACTTTGGAACGCGGTTTATATTTAGATACCGGAAAAGATTTTGCTGGTTTTAATCGGCAATCTTTGCTTGGTTTGAATATTAACAAAAAACATAATATTTATGGCGGTTTGGTTTATACTCCTTACTATAATATTATTTATCAATTTGATCCATTTGAAGATGGAACTATCGGCAATTATCGTAATTTGAAAGGCGATTATTTGCAAATAGCAGACGCAAATTTGCCGTTAAATAATGATTTGCGAAACGTCAGAAATCCGGTTAGAGCAAATAATGCTTTATATTATTCTTTTCAAAATAAAACTGATTACTTTGATTATAATTTTGATGTTTTATATACAAATAAATTGTTGAATAAAACTGATTATGAAAATAGTAATTATAAGTTATTCAATTTTGCTTTAATGTTAAAACAAGATAATAAATATAAAGTTGCATTTAGTTATTTTTTGTCAAAATCTAATGGTTATAAAAGCGAAAAAATCAACCAGCAAACTAAATTAAAGTTAGAAAATTATACGCTTGGATTTAATTATAACATAACGAAAAATCTGATTTTAAATAGTTATTTTTCTCTGGACAAAATTCATTTTCCTTATTTACAAATTCAGCAAAAAAATACTATTTTAATAAAAAATGCTTTGCTTGGTTTTACGCTGAAAACTAACAATTTTGGAGTTTTTAAATTATCTTACCAAAATTCTTTTACTAATAACAAAAATATAAAAAATACACAACAATTTGCCATTGGCAATGATTATTATATAAACAAGCGATTTTTAATTTATTCAGCATTTTCTTATATCAAAAATAATGATAATAGATTTGCTACGATTTCTGATGCTTTAAATAGTGGAAATAATTATCAAAAAGCATTTCAAACAGGAATTACTTATTTCTTTTAAAAAAATAAAATAAATATTAAAAATTTCATTTACTAACTATGAAAAATTATATTCAAAACTATTTGAAAAATGAACTTACTAACTGGAATAAATTAGAAATATCTTGGTTTATTTTTGCCATATTATTTATTTTGGCTACTTTATTTTTTCGGCAAGAACAAAATTTAATTGCTATTTTTGCTGCAATTTTTGGAGTTTCGGCGGCAGTTTTTACCGGTCAAGGCAAATTAAGTGGCTTTATTCTCGGCAGTATTAACTCAATTTTGTATGCTATAATTTCATATAATTATAATTACTTCGGCGAAGTAATAGTCAAAATATTTGTATTTTTGCCGCTTAATGTTTATGGAATTTACGCTTGGAATAAACATATTTCTGTTATCAGTCACGAGGCAATAAAACGAGAATTAAAACTCAAAAAATTTATGTTAGTATTGTTAATAATTGCAATTAGTATTGCCATTTTTGCATATATTTTGCAACTTATGAATAACTCATTACCTATTATAGATTCTGCGTCAAGTATATTAGCAGTTTTTGCTTTGATTTTATGTATAAATCGTTATGCAGAACACTGGTTAATTTGGATTATCATAAACATTTTGAATATAGTTTTATGGGTTGCTCCTTTTTTGGATGGTAGAGGCAAACCGATAGCAATTTTGGCAATGTGGATTTTCTATTTAATAAACTCAATTATTATGTATATTAGATGGAAAAAAGATGTAAATAAAAATGCTATCTAAAATAAAAGTAAAAATAAAAGTAAAAATAAAAATTCCACGAGATTTTCAAAAAAATTTTTAGAAATCTCGTGGAAAAATGTTTTTATAAATACTTTTATAAATACTTTTATAAATACTTTTATAAATACTTTTTCAAAGCCAAAACTAATTTTTGATTATCGTTTTGATTTCGCACGGCAATACGAAAATATTTAGAATTTTCTTTGGAAAAACATTGCTTATTAGACAAATCTTTTATAAAAATATTGTCATTATTAAGCAAATTTTTTGCGAGTTCTGTGGCATTATTTTCGCCCAAAATTTCACATAGCAAATAATTTGCTTGACTATTTTCAAATACTTTTAATTTTGGCGTAGTTTCAGAGAAATTTTGTTTTAACAACTTAATTAAAAATTGCCGCTGTTGTTTTAATAAATTGCAACTTTTTTGATATTCATTGCTATATTTTTCAAAGATTTGTAAAAAGTTTTCTGCAAAAGAATTTATATTCCAAATTGAGTTATAAAATTTGATTTTTTCAATTAAATTTATATTGCCACTTGCAATAATTCCTAAACGCAAACCGGCAACGCCATAACTTTTTGAAATGGATTTTATTACTATCAAATTTTCTGCATAAGTATTCAAAAATTTTTGTTCTAACAAAGTATAATTTTCATCAGCGAAATCTATAAAACTTTCATCAAAAATTAGTTTTATATTTTGTTTTATACAAAAATCTAATAACTGCAAAATATCATTTTTGTTAATGAAATTTCCGCTCGGATTATCTGGATTTATAAGCAATAAATAATCAAGTTTTGCATTATCATTATTTTTTATATTTTCTATAATAAAATTTATATCATACTCAAAATCATTTGCGTAAAATGGAATTATTTTGCAATTAGTAAAAACTCTTTGATATTCATTAAAAGTTGGATAAATTATTCCAACATTGCCATTGATTATTTTGCCTAATGAATTTATCAGTTCACTCGCACCATTGCCGACAGCAATATTATTTTGTGATAGTTTAAAAATCCGAGCCACCAACAAACTTAATTCGCTGGAACCGCTTGGATAAGACGCTATTAAAATTTTGCTATTTAATAGTATTTCATCAACTAATTTTTGCGGTGGGAAGTATGGATTTACCAAATAGCAAAAATCTATCATCTGCGGAAATCTCCAATAACCACCGTAACGTTGTTGAGTTATTTTTAATTTATTTTCTGCATTAGCAAACCGATTTTCGGCAATTTGTAAATCGGCAATATTATCTATTTCATACCAACTTTTGCTGCTAATTTTTACGGCTTTCAAAATGTCATTTGATAATAGCGAAATGACTTTTAATACTTGTTCATAATATTCATTTTTGCCGAATGCAGTTTGATATGCTTTCAAAAAAGGCAAATAATAATTTTTGCTGAATTCTTTGGAAAATTTATAAACATTTACCGTTTTATAATAATCTTGAGTTTGTAAAAAATCAAAATTATTTTTATCCAAAATTGTAGTTATATAATCGTGTTGATTTAGTAATACACAAGTTCCATCCATCCAACTTTCAAACTTGGAAACTGCAACAACATTTTTGGCTTTATTATTGATAATTTTGCTAATTACTTTTGGCGTAAAAATCAAATCACTTTCTAATAAAATTGTATCATCACTACATAGAACTTTTTCTGCTAAACTTAACGAATAAATATTATTAGTAATTGCAAAATCTTTGTTAAAAATAAAATTTATTTGCATATTATTTAAGCGTTTATTTGCTACAAAATTTTCGCAGTTAATAATATTATTGTTATTATTGTTATTATTATTGTTATTATTATTGTTATTATTACCATTTTTATAATTACTATCGGCAAATTTTTCTTTCAAAAACTTAATAAAAACATCGCTTTTATAACCAACCACTAATGTAGTTTTTTGAATATTATTTTTTGCCAACGCATACAAAGCACGTTCAATCAGGGTTTTCCCGGCAATGTCAATCATAGATTTTGTGGCATTTTCATTATATGGAGCAATTCTGCGTCCGACCCCGGCTGCCAAAATAAGTCCTTGCATAATTATCAAAAATAATAAAAATAATAAAAATAATAAAAATAATAAAAATAATAAAAATTAAAAATGAAAGTTTTCCACGAGATTTCTCAAAAATTTTTTAGCCACGTCGCATCGCATCAAAAAATTCATCATTAGTTTTGGTTGAGCGAATTTTGTCTAACAAAAATTCCATCGCTTCCAAATCGTCCATCGGATAGCAAAGTTTGCGTAAAACCCACATTTTTTGCAAAACGTCCGGTTTTAGCAATAATTCTTCTCTACGCGTTCCGGAGCGATTGACGTTAATCGCCGGATAAATTCGTTTTTCTGCCATTCGTCTATCCAAGTGAATCTCTGAATTTCCCGTGCCTTTGAATTCCTCGTAAATCACATCGTCCATACGCGATCCAGTATCCACCAAAGCCGTCGCCAAAATTGTGAGCGAGCCTCCTTCTTCAATATTTCTGGCGGCCCCAAAAAATCGTTTAGGTTTTTGCAAAGCATTTGCATCAACGCCGCCGGTCAAAACTTTTCCAGAAGCCGGTTGCACGGTGTTATACGCTCTTGCCAAACGCGTGATGGAATCTAACAAAATCACCACATCTTTTTTATGTTCTACCAAACGTTTGGCTTTTTCTATCACCATTTCTGCCACCGCCACGTGCCGAGCCGCCGGTTCATCAAAAGTTGAAGCCACAACTTCACCATTTACGGTTCGCATCATTTCGGTGACTTCTTCTGGGCGTTCGTCAATCAACAAAACTATCAACACAACTTCCGGATGATTTGCAGTAATTGCGTGAGCGATATTTTGCAACATTACGGTTTTGCCAGATTTCGGCGGAGAAACAATCAGTCCACGCTGACCGGCACCAATCGGAGCAATCATATCAATCACGCGAGAAGTAATATTTTCATTAGTTTTGATTTTTTCGCGTTCCAAACGCAGACAACGCGTTGGATGTAACGGCGTTAAATTTTCAAACATAATTTTATGTTTGTTATTTTCAGGGTCAAAGCCGTTGATATTTTCTATTTTCAGCAAAGCGATAAAACGCTCACCATCTTTGGGCATACGAATTTCGCCATACAAAGTATCACCGGTGCGTAAATTAAAGCGGCGAATTTGTGATGGCGAAACATAAATATCATCTGGGTTTGGCATATAAGAGGTGCTGACATTGCGTAGAAATCCGTGTCCGTCATTGACGATTTCTAAAGTTCCATCGCCATAAATTGTTTGTCCGTTTTTGGCGATTTCTTTGAGAATTGCATAAACCAACTCGGCTTTCCGCATACGGTTGGCGGCTTCAATGTTTAATTCGGCAGCCATTTCTAACAAACGGCTGACGTGTAAAGTTTTAAGTTCGGAGAGTTGCATAATGTAAAAAATATTTTGCGGGGAATTTTGTATGTTTGATTTTTGAGAAATTTAAGAATATTTTCCACGAGATTTTGGAAAAAATTTTTAGATTTTAGATTTCTCGTGGAAAAAATTTATTTTTTTGGTTATTTGTAAAAAAGCAAAAAAATAAAAAAAGCAAAAAAATTAAATTGTGCTATCAATGAAAGCGGCAAGTTGAGATTTTGATTGCAAACCGATTTTGCTATCTTCAACATTGCCATTTTTGAAAATCAATAATGTTGGAATGCTACGGACGTTATATTGAGCGGCGGATTCTGGATTTTGGTCTATATCAATTTTGACTACTTTGATTTTGCCTTGATAATCGTCAGCGATTTCATCTAAAGTTGGAGCCAACGCTTGACAAGGGCCGCACCAAGTAGCCCAAAAATCAACTAAAACAGGAATGGAAGATTGTAAAACTTCTTGCTGAAAATCGGCGTCGCCGATGTGTAAAACTAAATCGCTCATAATGTTTAAAAATTTTTATGAATTATATGAATTATATGAATTATATGAATTGTATGAATTGTATGAATTGTAAAAAGTAAGAAATTTGTTGAGAAAAATTTTAAGGCGAGATTTTAATAAATAATAAATAATAAATAATAAAAAAATACTTTACAAAAAATTTTCCACGAGATTTTGAATATTTTTTTGATTTTCTTTGACGGAAAAAACCGCCAATAAATTCATTTTGTTGTATAATGAAGTCATTGACGGTTTGAAAAAAATATAATGAGAATCTATTTAATGCCTAATGAGCAGTGGCACTAAATGTGATCGTAACGATTATCAAAATTAGTTTGATGACTAATTTCAAATTCTCATTTTTCCACGAGATTTCTCAAAAATTTTCTAAAAATTTTCTAAAAATTTTTATAAAAATCTCGTGGAAAATCTTTTACTTTTATATTTTTTATATTTTTTGTATAATTCGCAGTTTTTGAAATTTCTAAAAAATTTTCATATTCAATTTATTTCAATTTTTAATTTTTAACCTTTAATTTTCATTTTTTTCATTTTTTTCATTTTTCTTAAAAAAATCCTCACATTTACTAATGAAAGGTGTTTGTTTTTATAAACATAAACATAAAAAATATAAAAGCAAATTCTACAAAGTAAATGGCGGTTTAACCTTTCAGATTGGAGTTTTATTTATGGCAGCAGTTACTATGCGTCAAATGTTAGAAGCCGGAATTCATTTCGGTCATCAAACAAAATTTTGGTGTCCAAAAATGGCACCTTATATCTTTGGTTCTCGCAACCGCATTCACATTGTAAATTTGGAAAAAACTCTCCAAAAATACAATGAAGCAATCGCTTTTGTCAAAAAACTTTCGGCTAACGGCGGAAATATTTTGTTCATTGATACCAAACGTCAAGCCCGTGAAATCATAGCCACCGAAGCCCAACGAGCCGGTGCTGCTTACGTGGATCAACGCTGGTTAGGCGGTATGATGACAAATTTCAAAACCGTCAAATCTTCGGTAAAACGCCTCAAAGAAATGGAAAGTGCCGTCGCCGCCGGAGAATTAGATAAAAAAACCAAAAAAGAAGCTTTAATGTTTTCTCGCGAGTTAGAAAAATTACAAAAATCTATCGGCGGAATTAAAGATATGACTTCTTTGCCGGATGCAATTTTTGTTATTGACGTGGGCTATCACAAAATTGCTATCACCGAAGCCAATAAATTAGGCATTCCGGTTATTGGCGTGGTTGATACAAATCATAATCCGGACGGCGTTGATTATGTAATTCCGGGCAATGATGATTCATCAAAAGCAGTTCAATTATACGCTCGTGGCGTGGCTGATGCGATTTTAGAAGGTAGAAACTCAAGTTTGCAAGAACTCAAAAACTCAGTCAGCGATAACGACAGCGAAGTTTTTGAAGAAGTTTAAGATTTCCTAAAAAATCAAACAAATCAAACAAATCAAACAATCAAAAAATATTTTCAAATATTTTCCACGAGAAATTCAAAAAATTTTTTAGAAATCTCGTGGAAAATTAAATTAAATAATCAAATAATCAAATAAATAAAACAAATTAAATAATTTTGGAGAAATATTTATGGCAGCAATTACCGCCGCAATGGTCAAAGAATTACGTGAAAAAACCGATGCTCCGATGATGGAATGTAAAAAAGCCCTCAGCGAAGCCGATGGCGATATGGCAAAAGCCGAAGAAATTTTACGCGTCAAATTAGGCAATAAAGCCAGCAAAGCCGCTACTCGTATCGCCGCAGAAGGCGTGGTAGCAATTTATATCAGCGATGACAAAAAAACCGCCGCCTTAATGGAAGTCAATAGCGAAACCGATTTCGTAGCCAAAAATGACGAATTCATCGCCTTAGCAAATAATTGTGCAAAATTAGTCGCCGAAAATAATCCTGCTGATATCGTCGCTTTATCGGCTTTGTCTATCAATGGAGAATCCGTAGAAAACGTTCGCACGGCTTTGATTGGCAAAATCGGCGAAAATATGACGCTCCGTCGTTTTAATCGCTTGGAAGCCAAAGGCGAGCTTTATAGTTATATACACGGTGGCAGCAAAATTGGCGTTATCGTTGATTTAGTCGGAGGTGACGAGCATTTAGGTCGCGATATCGCAATGCACATTGCCGCATCAAAACCAAAAGCTTTGGACGCTTCCGGCGTGGATAAAGAACTTTTGGAAACCGAACGTCGCGTGGCTATTGAAAAAGCCCGTGAAGCCGGAAAACCTGAAAATATGTTAGACAAAATCGCCGAAGGAACTGTCAATAAATTCTTGAAAGAAGTTACTTTGCTCGGTCAAGTTTTTGTTAAAGCAGAAGATGGCAAACAAACTATTGAGCAACTTTTGAAAGCTAAAAATGCTTCCGTTGCAAACTTTGCTTTATTTGTTGTTGGCGAAGGTTTAGAAAAACGTCACGACGATTTCGCTGCCGAAGTTGCCGCTCAAGCCGCCGCCGCAGCCGCTAAAAAATAAAACAAAATAAAAAATAAAAATTTTCCACGAGATTTTTCAAAAAATTTTCAAAAAATTTTTGAGATTTCTCGTGGAAATTGTTTTATAAGTTTAAAATTTGCACTTAATTATTTTTAATTATTTTTATCTTTTCTTTTTCTTTTTTTTTCTTTTTCTTTTATTTTTTGTTATGACTGAAAAATTTTCGTTGCAACCATTATTAAACATAATGCAAGAACGTTCCGACGAAGCAACTCGCAAATTAGGCAAACTAATCGCCGCCGAAAATAACGAAAAATCACGTTTGCAAATGTTAGAAAATTATCGGCTTGAATATTCTCAAAATTTAATTAAAGCCGCTCAAAATGGGCTTTCTCCGATAACTATGGCAAATTATCAAGATTTTTTGGCAAGAATTGATGAGGCCATAGAATCACAAAAAAAAGCCGTAGTTCGCTCCAAAAATAATTCTGAATTAGGCAAACAAGAATGGCAAAAGCAAAATACAAAATTAAAAGCCATCAGTACTTTGGCTGACCGTCATCAACAGCGTATGCAAAAAATGACTAATAAACGCGAACAAAAATTATTAGACGAATTTGCAAATAGAAAAGCAGCCGCAAAAGAATAAAATACAAAAATATTAAAAATATTAAAAATATTAAAAATATTAAAAAATATTCAATATTTATTAAGAAATATAAATAAAAATTATGGTTTCCGTAGTTCATTCAGTTGCATCTCAAAGCGATTTTCAGCAGTTTTTGACAACGCTCAGCAACGGCGTGTCCGACGACGAACAACAAGATATAAAAGATGCTTTGCAATTTGCTTGGGAAATTTATGACAAAAATAAATTAAGCACCGGCGAACAAATTTGGAATCACGCTTTGGGAATGGCTTTGATCGCTGCCGGTTTGCGTATGGACGCTCGTTCCAGAATCGCAGCGTTATTGTTCGCTGTCCATACTTGTGTGGAAAAATCTCCGGAAATCATAGAACAAAAATTCGGCATTGAAGTTGAGCATCTTGTTGAAGGTTTGGCACGTTTAGATCGCTTACGTTCAGTAATCACCGGTTTGATTGCCGCATCAAATCCGGATTATCAAAATTACAGCCATCTCAATTATGAAAATCGCTCTAACGAAGCCAAAGCACAAATAGAAATTTGGCGGAAAATGTTATTGGCTATGGTTGCCGATATTCGTGTAGTTTTGTTACGCTTGGCATCCAGAACGCAAACTATGCGTTATTATGCTGGTTGCACTGATAGTTTAAAAGAAAATATTTCTCGCGAAACTTTGGATTTATACGCACCTTTGGCAAATCGGCTTGGCGTTTGGGAATTAAAATGGGAATTGGAAGATTTATCTTTCCGCTTTTTGCAGCCCGATACGTATAAAAAAATCGCCAAAATGATAGACGAAAGACGTATTGAACGCGAACATTTTATCGCCGATGCCGTAGAAAAAGTAAAAAGTGAATTATTAAAATTGGGCGTGAAAAAAGAACATATAGAAGTTTATGGGCGTCCAAAACATATTTATAGCATTTGGAACAAAATGCGTCGCAAAGGCGTTGAATTTGATGAAGTTTATGATGTTCGGGCTTTGCGAATTATTGTTGATACAGAAAAACAATGTTATGACGCTTTAAGCATAGTTAATAATTTATGGACGCCGATTGAATCCGAGTTTGATGATTATATTGCTAAACCAAAAGGCAATAATTATCGTTCTTTGCATACGGCAGTGCGTTGTGCTGATGGCAAAAGTTTAGAAATTCAAATCCGCACTTGGGAAATGCATAAACACGCTGAACTCGGAATTGCGGCCCACTGGCGTTATAAAGAAAATAAAACCGGCATTTCTAATGATAATTATGATGAAAAAATTGCATTTTTACGTCGTTTGCTAACGTGGAATGAAAGCGATGAATACGGAAGATTTGATAGCAACGATGAAAATAAAAATCAACGCAGTAAAGATGAGCCAAATTTTTGGGAAAATCAATATCGCAAAGTTGCTTTCAATGAAATTGTTTATGTAATCACGCCGCAAGGCAAAGTGATAGATTTGCCAAAAGGTTCAACGCCTTTGGATTTTGCTTATAGAATTCATACAAATTTAGGGCATCGTTGTCGTGGAGCCAAAGTTGATAATTCGCTGGTGGCTTTGAATACGCCATTGCAAAGTGGGCAATGTGTAGAAATTTTGACCGCCAAAGATGGAACACCTTCGCGTGATTGGTTAAATCCAGAATTGAAATATTTGCAAACCAAAAGTGCAAAAATCAAAGTGCGTTCGTATTTTTCTAATTTGCAATTAGAAAAAAGTTTGACGGTTGGTAAAGAATTTTTAAATAAAGAAATTCAACGAACGATTAACGAATACATAAAAACTTTATCTGCCAAAAATAAAAACGAAAATCTCGTGGAAAATATTAAAGATATTAAAAATATTTCCATAAGTATTGAAGATTTGGCACAAAAATTAAACTATGCAAAAGTTAATGATTTGGCAGTTGCTTCTGCACGTGAAGAGATTTCTATAAGACAAATTCAAAACGCTATCAACAGCATTTTAAACAATGTATTAAATATCAACAAAAATACCGGTAGTAAAGTTGAAACAAATATAACAAAAAATGCTGATAATAAGTTCGCAGAAAATGCAAATATAAATAATACTGATCACAAAAAATTACAAAAACTAAAATCTGCTGATGGAATTTTGATAGTTGGAGTTGATAAATTATTAACCCAACTTGCAGG
The DNA here is from genome assembly GCA_004555545.1 of Dechloromonas aromatica (nom. nud.). Taxonomy (GTDB): domain Bacteria; phylum Pseudomonadota; class Gammaproteobacteria; order Burkholderiales; family Rhodocyclaceae; genus SFHR01. Next base: position 16,280 of record SFHR01000012.1, on the reverse strand, counting down.
TTGTTGTAAGCCAACGCCACCGGATGAAATTAGTGGTTTTATAACGCGTGGCAAAGGCGTTTCTATTCACCGTTGTGATTGTCAAAATTATTTATATTTGGCATCAATGTATCCGGAAAGAATAATCAAAACTGACTGGGGAAATTCTGCGGAAAATCATAATAATATTTTTGCTTGTGATGTGTTATTAGATGCTAACGATAGACAAGGTTTATTGCGTGATATTTCCGCAGTTTTCACCAAAGAAAGAATTAACGTTATTGGCGTTAATACCAGCAGCAAAGATAATAAAGCAAAAATGAAATTTACTGTTGAAATTAAAGATATAAAACAATTACAAAAAGCATTGAATTTATTACACACAGTTGATGGAGTAATTGCAGTAAGAAGAGGTTAGCAAAATAAAAAATTATGATTGAAGAATTATTAAATAGAAGCCTTTGGAGATTATTTTTTAGCGGTAAAAAAGGCAAAGGGCATAAACATGAAATTGATGAAGAATTAAGTAAATTTAATCATAAAACTATTGTTATTGATGATGATAAAAATCAAAATAATAACAATGATGATAATCAAGAAGATCAGAAAAAAACTGTTGTTATAGCACAGCGAGAATATGATGATTATATTCACGATTTGCGTGATAGTTTTAATGGTTTAGATTTGGAATATGCAGTAACAGCACATTTAAAATGGAAATATAAATTAGAAAAATCAATTGAAGAACAAAATACCAAAGAATATGTTTTATCGCTTGTTAGTTCCGATCATAATTGTGCATTAGGTAAATGGATTCATAATCAAGCCAAAGAATCTTATTCTGATTGTGAACATAGTGAAATTGATATTGCCAAAATGAAAATTAAACGCGAATTTGCTCGTTGTTCTGATGCCGTGTAGTTTAGATTTGTTGCGTTTATGTATTGCTTCAATATAAGTAAAAAAATAAGTAGAAATAAGTAGAAATAAGTAAAAATATGCGTTATTTTTTGATTTATTTAACCGCTAATGATATGTTTAGTTTAAGTATTGATTACTTAAATATTAAAAACTTAATTCAGTATAATGCGTTTGAAAAAAAGTTTGAAAAAAATAGCGAAACAAAGATAACTATAAAATTGATTTTGGTTATGAGTTTGGTCAAAAAATTAAATTTTTTGCAACGCAAAGAATTATATAAATTGATTGATTTAATTCAGCAAAATTCGCATATTTTTGATTTGCAACAAGTTATTTTAAAAGGTAATATCGGACGTGATTTCAGTTCTGTTTATTGTGCTTTGAATTACTTGAAAAATTATTTATATCCAAATCCGGACGATATTGTTTTAATACGCAATCGTAGTGCTTATGGTGCATTTAAAAATGGTTGGTTTTCTGATTATATAAATGTATTAAATCACCCCAAAAATAATGATGTTGCTATTGTTGGAAATACTATAAATATTTATGCAAGAGATCAGAATAAAAAAATTTGTCCGCATATTCAAACTTATTTATATGCTGCCAAGTGGCGAGATTTAGATTTATTATTAGCTAAAAATATTTTTCCCGGTTTAAAAGCCAAAAGTAATCACGAAGCAATAAAGTATGGAGAATTGAAATTAAGTGATATTTTTTTGAATACTTTTGCAAAAAAAATAATGGCTTTATGTCCGCAAAATTTGAAAGTATCAAAAAATTTGACTTTGCAACAAATCAATGAATTAAATCAAGAAAATAATAAAGATAATTTGAATTTACAAATTTCATTGAAAGATATTAAGTCAAATAATGATTATGTTGCTAACTTGCCTTTTAAATATAAATTTCCACAATATCGTCGCAATATAAATGCTTTATGTAACCGAATTAGTTTTGCTTTGAAATCTTGTTTATTTAATTATCAAAAAAATTTTAAGTTATCTAAAAACGAAAAAAATATAATTAGTAAAATCAGCGAATTTGATGAATAAAAACAAATTTCCACGAGAAACTAAATATTTTTTTTGCAAAATTTTTTACTTTATTTATTCTTATTTTAATTTTGGTATAAAAAATATGACAAATATGAAAAAATTATTATTACTTGCAACAATTTCTATATTTTTATCCGCTTGTGCTTCTACTGAAAAACCTATTCCAGAATATAAGTTGATTCCTAATCAAACTACTTTAAAAATCAATAATTCTTTATATCATCAAAATTTCATTAGTAATCAACAAAAATAATCAAAAAAAATAATCAAAAAAAATAATCAAAAAAAATAATCAAAATCTCGTGGAAAAATTTCATTAGTAATTAGTAATTAGTAATTAGTAATTAGTAATCAGTAATTAGTATAAAAATTAAAAAATGTCCTTGCCGTATTTTTTAGAAAAATTATTAGTTTTGCCGCAATATTTAATGCCAAAACAATTATTAACCGAATTAGCCGGAATTGTCGCCAAAAAAAAAGCCACGCCGTTTATTTATTTTTTGATGAAGCGTTTTGCCAAGCATTACGGCGTAAATATGCACGAGGCTTTACACGAGGATTTTCAGTCATACGCAAATTTCAATGAATTTTTTACTCGGCAATTAAAATCCGATGCTCGTCCGTTGGCTCTGACTTCCGCCGATTATCTTTCGCCGGTTGATGGCAAAATTAGCCAAGTTGGAACAATCGCTGATTACGGCGAAATTTTTCAAGCCAAACGCCACTGGTATAGTTTGAAAACTCTGCTCGGTGGCGATAGTTTGTTTGCTGAAGAATTTATGGACGGCTCGTTTGCTACGATTTATTTGTCGCCCAAAGATTATCACCGAATTCATATGCCTTGCACGGGCAGATTAACACATATGATTCATATTCCGGGCGATTTATTTTCCGTAAATCCGCTAACCGCCAGAACCGTGCCAAATTTGTTCGCCAGAAATGAACGCTTGGTTTGTCGCTTTGAAGGCGAAAAATCGCCGTTTATAATGGTTTTGGTCGGAGCAACTATTGTTGGTTCTATGGCGACCGTTTGGCACGGCGTGGTAAATCCGCCGCGTCCAGGCGTAGTCAGAGAATGGACGTATTATAGCAATCCGATAACTTTGACTATCGGCGAGGAAATGGGAAAATTTTTGTTAGGTTCTACGGTGATTTTGATTTTTCCAAAAAATACTATGCAATTCAAAGAATCTTGGAAAGCCGGAATATCAGTGCAAATGGGCAGCGAAATGGGAGATTTTCCAAAAAAATGATAGAAACAGATAATTTAAAAATAAAAAAAACTATAAAAAAAAACGAATTATTAGACGCTGAAAAAAATTCCACGAGATTTGATGAAAATTTTTTGGAACGTGCTTTACGTCCAAAAAATCTGCAAAGTTATATCGGACAAAGCAAAATCAAACAACAATTAGAAATTTTTATCGCCGCTGCCAAAAATCGCAAAGAAGCATTAGATCACGTGCTACTTTTTGGGCCCCCTGGTTTAGGCAAAACTACGTTGGCAAACATTATTGCTGCCGAAATGGGCGTGAATTTTCGGCAAACTTCGGGGCCGATTTTAGAACGTCCGGGCGATTTGGCAGCTCTGCTGACAAATTTGGAACCCTTTGATGTTTTATTCATTGACGAAATTCACCGCTTATCGCCGGTTGTGGAAGAAATTTTATATCCGGCTTTGGAAGATTTTCAGTTAGACATCATCATCGGCGAAGGCCCAGCCGCACGTTCGGTGAAATTAGATTTGCCGCCTTTTACTTTAATCGGAGCGACAACTCGTGCCGGAATGTTGAGCAATCCGTTGAGAGACCGCTTTGGCATAATTTCACGCTTGGAATTTTATAGCCATCAAGAATTACAGCAAATCATTCTGCGGTCGGCAAAATTATTAGATTTACAAATCAGCCAAAATGGAGCGTTAGAAATCGCCAAACGTTCGCGTGGAACGCCCAGAATAGCAAATCGTTTGTTGCGGCGAGTTCGTGATTATGCGGATATCAAATCAAACGGCGAAATCAACGACGTGGTGGCAGATTTGGCGTTGTCTATGTTTGAAGTGGATTCGCTCGGTTTAGATTTGTTGGATAAAAAATTATTTGAAACTATTTTGCATAAATTCAACGGCGGCCCGGTTGGTTTAGATAATTTGGCGGCGGCAATCGGAGAAAGTAAAGATACTATTGAAGAAGTTTTGGAGCCATATTTAATTCAACAGGGATATTTGCAGAGAACGCCAAGAGGTAGAATTGCTACGCCGTTTATTTATAAGCATTTTAATTTGATAAATAGTGATAATAAAAACTTATTTGACATTGATAAAAGTCAAAAAGAATAAATGAAATCTCGTGGAAAATTTGCAAAAATTAACAAATATTATTATTTTTTTGCTTATTTTTTTGCTTATTTTTTTCGCTATAAATTTTGTTAGTAGCAAAATTAGCTATGCTGAAAAAATAGCAACAAAAAAAGTAATAATTTCTACAAATTTATGTATTGACTGGTTAATTTTAGATAGTTTATATAATCATAAAAATAACGAAAATTTATTAGTAAATAATATTTTTATACTTTCGCCATTGATAAATAAAGCAGAAAATCAAGGCGATATTTTGCGTTGGAAAAATCTTATTAGCAAATTGCCAAAGCATTCTGGAACTTTGGAAAGTATTATACAAAAAATACAATTTCAGCCGCACGTAATTTTATCCGGTGAGTTTGATAATCCTTTATTAAAAAATCGTTTGCAGCGTTTGAATTTTAATATTTTGACTTTGAAATTTCCGCAACAAGTTTCGCAAATTTTGCCTTATCAAGCGGAATTTGAAAAAATAATAGGCATAAAAAATAATTTTCAAGATTTAAAAAAATATACAAAATATACAAAATATACAAAGTATAAAAATGCAAACAAAAAAACTTTATTACTATTAGGTGCAAATGAAATTGCTTTTGCAAATAATACTTTTGAAAATGATATTTTAAATTACTCCAAAATATGGAAAAATTATTTGCCAAATAATATTTACGGTTATATCGCTGTAAATAAAGAAATGTTGATTAAAAATCCACCAGCAAAAATAATTTTCTTACAAAACTTTAATAATCAAAAAAATTCATTAGCAACAAATTTTTTCCACGAGAATTTCTATAAAAATTTTGGCAGTAATAAAAATAGTTATGAAAATAGTAAATGGCAATGGCAATGTCCCGGAAAATGGAGTTTTGATTTAATTGAAATGCTAAATTATGAATAGTTATAAAACTTATAAAACTTATAAAACTTATAAAAATTTAATTTTGCTATTAGTCGTAGTTTTATGCGGACTTTGTTATTTATCTTTGCAAATCGGAACTTTTCAAATAAATAATATTTTTATACCACTTTATGATTATTTTTTTACACAAAAAATTTCTGCCGAAAATTTAATTCTCGCCGAAATCCGTCTGCCCAGAACGCTTTTGGCAATTTTGGTCGGATTTTGTTTGGCTTTATCCGGAGCCGCTTTGCAAGGATTATTACAAAATTCTCTCGCCGAACCAAGTTTGTTAGGCACAAGTCAAGCAGCGGCGTTGGGAGCCGTGTTGATTTTCTATTTTCAACAGCAATTTTCTACATTGTTTTTGCCGATATTTGCTTTACTATTTTCAGCGTTATCGCTGATTTTGTTGCTATTTTTATCCGGATTTTTTCGGCAAAATTTTCACAATTTTCAAAATATACAAAATTTACAAAATCAAATAATTTTGAGCGGTTTAGCAATTTCTACAATTTGCGGTGCTTTGTTATCGGCGGCATTGAACTTCGCTCCGAATCCTTACGCAATGCAGGAATTAGTTTTTTGGCTACTCGGCTCGGTGGCAAATCGCAATTTTGACGACGTTTTTTTACTAATTTTTGCATATATTTTTGGATTTTGCTTAATTTTTGGACAACGAAATTCCTTGAACGCAATGACTTTGGGTTTAGAAGTTTCGCAAACTTTGGGAATAAATATTCGTTACGTGATGCTTCAAATCATCGTCGCCGTGAGCGTTTTAGTTGGCACGTCAGTAGCAATTTGTGGAACAATCGGCTTTGTTGGTTTGATAACGCCGCATATTGTGAGAAATCTTGACTGCGTTGGCAATGTGATTTCTAAAAGTTTAATTCCGGCTATGCTGCTTGGCGGAATTTTGGTGTTAGCCGCTGATATTTTGGTGCGTTTATTAGCATTACAAACGGCAATGCAAATGTATGGCGAATTAAAAATCGGCGTGATTACAGCGATTATAGGAATGCCGATTTTCTTGCAAATGATTTGGAAAAATAAATAAAAAATACGCAAAAAAATATTTTCCACGAGAATTTATAATTTATAAATTTTTTTTGAACCTTTTTAAAACTTCTAAAACTTCTAAAACTTCTAAAACTTTTTAAAAATTTTTCTAAATTTTTTTCTAAATTTTTTCTAAATTTTTTCTAAATTTTTTCTAAAAAATTTTTTTAAAATCTCGTGGAAATTTTTGTAAGCAAAAAATATTTATAAAATAATTTCTATTTCAATTTCTTTTCATACGCAAAGCGAATTTCACTATGTCTGAATTACTCAAAAATATTGACGCCAGAACCAAACTGGCTGGAACCAACAAATTAGAAATCTTATTATTTGATTTAGGTATAGATCCAAGAACTAAACGCCGCGAAACTTACGGAATTAACGTGTTCAAAGTCCGCGAAGTGATGAGAACGCCATCAATCACCGCCGCTCCGGATATGCCAAAATCCGTAGAAGGAATGGTGAGTTTGCGTGGAGTTTTGGTTCCGGTTATTGATTTAGCAAAATATACCGGAATTATTGCAGATTCACCACGCGAAATTTTAATAGTTACCGAATATGCAGGACATACGCAAGGATTTTTGGTAGAAGGTGTAGATACAATTTTGCGTTTGGATTGGAACAAAATGCGTATTCCGCCAGAAATGCTAACAGCACAAACCGGTGGCTTGGTTACAGCAGTCACAGAATTAGAAGACGGCAGATTAGTTATGTTAATGGACGTAGAAAAAATTCTTGCAGAAACTACGACTATTGAAAACGAAATTGCCTTCCATGGCGTTGTAACCGTTAATCAGCCGGATTGCACGGTTTATTTTTGTGATGATTCCAGCGTCGCCAGAAGACAAATTGAAAAAACTCTCGCAGCAATGGGCGTTCGTGGAGTTTCTGCCGCAAATGGTCGTTTGTTATGGGAGGAATTAGAAAAAACCGCCGCTTATGCAAAAGGTCAAGGACAAAAACCCTCCGATATTATTTCCGTAGTTTTGACTGACGTGGAAATGCCAGAAATGGACGGCTATATTTTGACCAAGAAAATGAAATCCGACCAACGTTTTTCTGATATTCCGGTGATTATGCACTCGTCGTTATCGTCAATGTCAAACCAACAATTAGGAAAATCAGTTGGCGTTGATGAATATGTGCCAAAATTTGATCCGCTGAAATTATCCGAAACTTTGGCAAGACGTCTGCGTGAAAGACATAAGCCATAAATAAAATTTACCACGAGTTTTTATAAAAAATTTTTGATAATTAAAAATAAATAATCAAAAAATCAAAAAGAAAGTTTTTAAACATTTTTAAACATTATGGAAGCAGTTGAAAATAAAAACAATTTATTAGATAGCGTGGATGCAAGAACGCGTTTGGCTGGTTCTAACAAAATGGAAATTTTGTTATTTAATCTTGGCACTCGCGAAATTTTCGGGATCAATGTTTTTAAAGTTCGCGAAGTCGGCAGAACTCCACACATCACCAAAACTCCAAATATGCCACGCGGCGTGGAAGGTTTGATTTCTTTACGCGGAAATGTTATTCCGGTTTTATCATTGGCTTCATTTTTGAAGTTGGAAGGCGTTCCTCCCGGACTTGGCAAAACAATGATGGTAGCCGAATATGCAAAACGCACTTTGGGATTTTTAGTTCATGAAGTTGATAGAATTATTCGCGTTGATTGGGATCGCGTAAAAGCACCAGAAAGCGTAATGTCGGCAAATCAATGCTTGATTACCGCAGTTATTGAATTAGATAACGGTGGCTTGGTTTCTATTTTGGATGTGGAACAGATTTTATCAAATGCCTTTGGTGATGGCGTTGTTAGCGATATTGCACCGGCAAGAGTTTCCTCCGAAAGTTGCGTATTTTTTGTTGATGATTCTATTGTTGCTCGTCGCAAAATTGCCGAAGTTATGGATAAATTGGGCGTGCATCATAAACACGCAACCAACGGACAAGAAGCGTGGACTCGCTTACAAGCGATTGCCGCACACGTTCAGCAAACCGGCAGAAATATTTTGGACGAAATTTCCGTTATTCTGGTTGATGCAGAAATGCCAGAAATGGACGGTTATGTTTTAACTAAAAATATTAAATCTGACGGACGTTTTGAAGGCGTTCCGGTGGTTATGCACTCATCATTATCGTCAGAAGCAAATAAAGCAATGGGTAAAAATGTTGGCGTAGATGCTTATGTGGCAAAATTTGATGCCGAAGAGTTGGCAGATACTTTGCGTCCGTTGTTAGAAAGAAGATAGAAAATAAAAAATATAAATTTATAAATAATAAAAATTATAATAAAACGATTTCTGCGGAAAATAATAAAATTATTTGTTAATTTATTAATTTGTTATTTATAGTTTGAGTTTGTTTTCAAAAAATTTATAACAAATCTCGTGGAAAATTATTTGGTTTTAATTTATTTAATAAATAATTTAAAAAATTTAAAAAATTTAAAAAATTTTAATATTCAAAATTGTTTGGAGCATTATACAAATGGCAGTTGACCCAAAAATCAGATTTTTAATAGTAGATGATTTTTCAACAATGCGTAGAATCGTGCGAAACTTATTAAAAGAACTCGGTTTTACTAACGTGGATGAAGCCGAAGATGGAAAAGTTGCTTTAGAAAAACTTACCGCCGGTGGCTTTGATTTTGTCGTCACAGATTGGAATATGCCAAATATGGACGGTTTGACTTTGTTGCAAAATATTCGCTCTACTCCAGCATTGCAAAATTTGCCAGTTTTAATGGTAACCGCAGAAGCCAAAAAAGAAAATATCATCGCTGCCGCTCAAGCCGGTGCCAATGGTTATATCGTAAAACCATTTACATCGCAAACAATGTCCGAAAAATTAAACAAAATTTTTGACAAAATGGGAAAATAAACTATGGCAGCAACTAATGATTCACCAGATTTAGAAGCGTTGTTTGACGAAATCTCCGACTCTAAAAAAGCCGAAGCCGCAAATAACAGTGAAGCCAAAACCGAAGCCGCACCAGTTGCTGCAAATTCAAGCAACGCTAAAGGCTTGAGTGGCGATACGCAAGACGCAGTTTTCAATCGCTTGGGTCAAATGACTCGCACTTTGAACGATACTTTACGCCAACTTGGTTATGACAAAATGTTGGAAAAAAGTGCTGCCGCTTTGCCAGATACCAAAGCTCGTTTGTCTTATGTGGCAAATTTGACCGAACAAGCCGCCAACAAAGTTTTAAACGCAACTGATATTGCCGAGCCAATAGTTGAACAAATTGAAATCTCTGCCGATGCGTTAAGCAAACGTTGGGAACAATTATTCAACAAGCAATTAGATGCAAATGGAATGCGTCAGTTGGCAATAGATTCTCGCAATTTTTTAAGCGATGAATTGAAACGCAAAAATAACATCGTAAGAACGCAATTAAACGAAATTATGATGGCACAAGATTTCCAAGATTTGACTGGTCAAGTGATAAAAAAAATTATCGCCGTTGCCCAAGAACTGGAAACCAGTTTGATGAACGTATTATTGCAAGTTGTGCCAGAAAGTAAGAAAAACGATAAAGTTACCGATTTGATGCAAGGTCCGGTCATTTCCGCAGAAGGTCGCACGGATGTTGTAGTAAATCAAGAACAAGTTGATGATTTGTTAGATAGTTTAGGTTTTTAAAATTATTTTGTTTATCTTTATCAGACAATTTGCCACGAGAAATTTAAAAAAATTTTTGAAAATCTCGTGGAAAATCGTGTAAAAAATAAAAATAAAAAATAAAAATAAAAAGCAAAAATAAAAATAAAAACAAAGCAAAGCATAACAAAGCAAAACAAAATAAAAAAAATAAAAATATAGAAAATTACAAAAATAGCAAGATAAAAATTAGCGGAGACAATAAAAATGAGCGATTTTGCCGGAATGGAAGAATTATTGCAGGACTTTCTGCAAGAAGCCACAGATTTATTATCCGATGTAGATAATAAATTGGTTGATTTGGAAAAAACGCCAGACGAAAAAAGTTTGTTAAATGATATTTTTAGAGGTTTTCATACAATCAAAGGTGGTGCCGGATTCTTAAATGCAACAGAATTAGTTACTCTTTGCCACTTGACCGAAAATTTGTTTGACAAATTACGTAATGATGAATTGCAACTCACGCCAGAATTGATGGACTTGATTATGTCCGCAACTCAAGGCGTTAGAGAAATGTTTGGCGAGTTAACTCAAAGTTTGCAACCACAACCAGCAGATCCAGCTTTGTTAGATGCTTTGCGTGCAGTTATTCAAGGTGGTGGAGTAAAACCAGCCGCTCCGGCTCCGGCAGCACCAGCTCCAGCCGCAGAAGCACCAGCAGCCGCTCCGGCAGCACCAGCTTCACAAGTAGCCGGAGAACCTGATTGGAACGCTGTTCACGCCGCTATGACCGAAGGTGGAGTTCCGCCAAGCAATGCAACTCCGGCAAATGCACCACACGTTGCCGCCGCTGCTACGGCTGCTGCTCCAAAACCGGCTCCGAAACCTGCTCCTCGTGCTGCTGCTCCGGCAAAACCTGAAACTACAATCCGCGTTGATACCGCTCGTTTAGACCAAGTTTTGAACTTATCCGGCGAAATCGGTTTGACCAAAAACCGCTTGACAAGTTTGAGAGCCGATATTTTGGCTGGTAAAAATGACTCCGAAACGCTCCATGCTTTGGATCAAGCAGTAAGCCAATTAGATTTGTTAGTGTCGGATTTGCAAAACTCCGTAATGAAAACACGGATGCAACCGATCGGACGCTTATTCCAAAAATATCCGCGTATTGCTCGTGACTTGGCTCGTCAAATGGGTAAAAATATTGAATTAGTCTTGGCTGGGGAAGAAACCGAAGTTGATAAAACGATGATTGAAGATTTGGCAGATCCGCTAATCCACTTGATTCGTAACGCGGTTGACCACGGCGTTGAATCTCCAGAAGATCGTAAAAGTTCCGGCAAACCTGATAAAAGTTTGGTGCGTTTGGAAGCACGTCAAGAAGGCGACCATATTGTTTTGATTATCGCTGACGACGGACGCGGCATGAGTCCAGAAAAAATCAGAAGCAAAGCCGTTGAAAAAGGGCTTATCACCGAAGAAGAAGCAAATACTTTGGATGAGCGTCAAAGTTTGAATTTGATTTTCTTGCCGGGCTTTTCTACCAAAACGCAAATCTCCGACGTTTCCGGACGTGGCGTGGGTATGGACGTTGTTAAAACAAATATTCAAAAACTTAATGGCTCCATTGAAATTAAATCTGAATTAGGCAAAGGTTCTGTTTTTATAATTTCTTTGCCATTGACTTTGGCTATCTTGCCGGTGCTTTTAGTTTTGTTGGACGATCAGCCGTTCGCTTTGCCATTATCTTTGGTTCGCGAAATTCTGCCGATAGAACACGACAAAATCCAAGAAGTCGGCGGCAAAGAAACTTTGGTGGTTCGTGGCGAAGTTTTGCCGGTTTTATCGCTCACCAAATTGCTTGGTTGGCCGGTTCGTCAATATCCAGAATATGGCGTATTTATGCAAACCGCCGAACGTAGTTTCATTTTGGGAGTTGATAGTTTTGCCGGTCGTGATGATGCCGTTATTAAATCTTTGGAAGATTTCCGTCCAAAAGGCGTTGCCGGTGTGACAACTTTATCAAATGGACAAATCGTGTTGATTTTGGATATTAAAGAATTGTTAGCAGATCAAGGCGATAGTGCCGGAACAAGTTTAAGAACTTCTTCAATGTCTAACGAAGTTATGGCAAATTAACGAAAATCAGTGAAGTCAGTCGGTAAGTAAATAAATGAGCGAAATATTTCCACGAGATTTCTAAAAAATTTTTTAGATTTCTCGTGGAAATGTTTTGGTTATTTTGTTATTTATTATTTATTTTTTATTTTTTATTTTTTATTTTTATTATTTATTTTTATTATTTCTTGGCTGCTGCATTCATACTATCAACCAGTTGCGTTATGTAATTGCCCATATTTTGCCATTGTCCAGCAACTTTATCCATTGCGGTGAATTGCTTACGCATACGGGCTTCAACTTGTTCAACGTGTCTCTCCAAAGCAGTTTTCTTGTTATCTAAACGAGTCAAGATGTTATTGATACTATTTTTGGCGTTGGTTATGCTACCTTGACTACCCAAAAATGTTTCCAATTTGTCATTGACGTTGTTGATAACATTTCCAACCAAGCCCATAACGCCTTCGTAATCGGCTTCCAAGGCACGAGTAAGTTTGGTGCTATCAAGTTCTAATTCACCGGTTTTGGTAAATGCTACGCCGATACTCGCCAGATTTTGATATTTAGAACCTTTTACGCCTTCGCCACTAAGCATAGACTTGAGCAGATTTTGCGAAGTCCGCATAATGCTTCTGCCTTGCAAAATTCCCATTTCTTTGGTATTTTTGTCGTATTTACCAAGATCGTAAATGACGTTTTTTTGTTCATTGAACGCTTTGACAAAATTGTCCAAAGCATCTTTAACCTTAGATTTGGCATCGTTGCTGACGGTTAGTGTGGTAGTTTCAAAAGTTCCGTCATTTTTTTTATTAGTTGGAGCATAAAGTTCAATGCTTAAGCCATCAACGACGTCATCAATGAAGTTTGAGGAACGGGTAGCTTTTACGCCATTTAAAGTAATAATTGCGTCTTGAGCTTTTCCGCCGCCGTATTGAGTGTCGGAAAGTTTGTTATCGGCTCCTGATTTTGTTGGATCAAACGCAAAAACATCGCTCAATTTTTTAGCGTTTCCACTAGCTGTCCCTGTATCAGTTGCTTCAACTTTGATAGTTGTTGCAGTTCCGGTATCTTTTCCAATTAAAACCAAGTGATCGCCATCATCACCGGAAATAATCGTAGCAGAAACATTTCCAACCGCTCCGTTGATTTTATCGCGGATAGTCGCCAAAGTATCGCCATTTTTGACTTCAATTTCAAAACTATCACTTGAAGTGTAAGTCTTGTTTGTAGCGTCATATTTTCCGGTTTGAATTTTTAAAGTTCCGGCTTGGAAAGCATCTGAACTCTTTAATCCATTAGTTGCTAAGCGGTGATTTGTAGCGAGTTGTTCCACGCCCAACTGGTAAGAACCAGAAGCAGGTTTTCCGCCAGAAGTTACAGTTACGGAGGCAACATCTTTATTAATAATGTTGGCTTTATATTCTTTGTAATGGTCGGCGTATGAAGTATTGATACCAGTAGGTTTCATATCTGCAGCAGCAGCTTGAATTTTAGATAAAGCACTCGCCAACTGACCGATTCCGCTTAATTCGGCATCATAAGTTTCTTTTTGTTTTTCGATGCGTGTGATTGGTTGTTTTTCGATTTCCATCAACTGAGTGACCATAGTTTCAAGATCTAAACCAGAACCGATACCTAATGAAGTGATTGCTGCCATAATATTTTCTCCTGCAATTTATATTTTTTTGGTTATGTAATTTGATTTGATTTGATTTGATTTGATTTGATTTGATTTGATTTGATTGTTAGATTTTAAATTTTGATTTTTTAATTTATGTTTATTTTCACAACATAATAATTATCGTAATAACATTACGGCAAAAATAATAAAAAATTAAATTTTTTCCACGAGATTTTTAAAAAATTTTTTAGATTTCTCGTGGAAAATTTTTAAAAATATTTAAAAAAATTTTTAAAAATATTTAAAACTTTCTTAAAAAATCTAAAACCGATAAAAATTCAGCTTTTAAAAATTTTAATAAATCTACAAATTCCAAAAACATAGGCAAAGTTAGCAAAATCAATGCCACAAAAACCACTAATAAAACAAAAAATAAAGAATTTTTGATTTTTTCTTTCCGCAATAATTTTTGCATTATCAGTTGATTTTGTCGCTGTAAATTTTCATTTGCTGCTAACAATTTGCTATTTTGCTGTAAATTCATTTGCAAAGTTTGATAAAGCAAATTCGGTAATTTTGGAAATTTCTGCGTGAAGTTTGGTAATTCTTGCCATAAATTATTTTTGAACGCTTCCCAGCCGATTTGTTTGGCTGTCCAATTTTCTAAAAATGGTTTGGCAGTTTTCCATAAATCTAAATTTGGATTTAACTCGCGTCCCAGACCTTCAATATTTAGCAAGGTTTTTTGCAACATAATTAGTTGCGGTTGAATTTCCACGTGAAAGCGTCGTGAGGTTTGAAATAACCGTAATAAAACTTTGCCGAAAGAAATATCTTTCAAAGGACGATCAAACACCGGCTCACAAACGGCACGGATTGCGGATTCAAATTCATCAACTCGCGTAGTCGGCGGAGCCCAGCCACTTTCAATATGAACTTCGGCAACGCGTTTATAATCACGGCGGAAAAACGCTAAAAAATTTTGAGCCAAATAATGTTTATCTTCATCGGTCAGCGTGGCGACAATTCCAAAATCCAAAGCAATATAACGTCCGTCGTCGGCGACAAAAATATTTCCCGGATGCATATCGGCGTGAAAAAATCCGTCGCGGAAAACTTGGGTGAAAAATATTTCCACGCCCATTTCGGATAATTTTTCCAAATTGATATTTTGTTCTATCAATTTTTGCGTTTGTGAAATCGGAACGCCGTGCATTTTTTGCATAACCATCACGGTTGGCGTGCAGAAATCCCAAAAAACTTCCGGAACTATCAACAAATCAGAATCTATGAAATTTCGCCGTAATTGTGAAGCGTTGGCGGCTTCTCGCATCAAATCTAATTCGTCGTGCAAATATTTAGAAAATTCTGCCACGACTTCTTTTGGTTTGAGCCGTTTGGCGTCGTTCCAAAGCGATTCTAATAAACCGGCAAAAGTTTCCAAAAGTTTGAGATCTTTTTCTATGGTGCTGATAATGTTCGGACGTAAAATTTTTACGGCAACAACTTTGTCAAGATTTTTCAAAGTTGCCGAATGCACTTGGGCTACCGAAGCCGAAGCCAACGGAATTTCATCAAATTTGGAAAAAATTTCGCTGATATTTTTTTTATACGCCTTTTGAATAATTTTTACTACATCTTGCGGCGGAATTGCTTGGACTTGATCCTGTAATTTTGCTAATTCGTTGGCGATATCGGTGGGAATTAAATCTCGCCGCGTGGAAAGCATTTGTCCGAACTTAACGAAAATGGTGCCTAAATTTTCTAAGGCAAGACGGATTCTTTCGCCACGTGGAGCAGAAAAATCTCGCCAGAACTGAACTTTTTTGATTAACTTGATAAGCAATAAAAATAAATTTTGCGTGAAATTTGTTTTATTTTGTTTATCGTTATCAAAATTTGGCGATAAATATTTTTGCGTTAAATTGCTGATTTCGGTTAATAAAATCTCGTCTAAACCAAATTTCCACGAGATTCTGAAAATTTTTAATAGCCGAAAAATTTGCATTTTGAAAATCCTGAATTCAAAAAATTTTTAGGAAATCTCGTGGAAAAATTATTTGCGTAATTCTTCAATGGAAAACGAAATTTTTTCTATGCCGATTTTTTGCGAAAGTTGCATAATATCAATCACGCGTTGATGTGGCGTTTTGGCGTCGGCGGAAATGATTAGCAAAAGATTTTCATCGGCTTTATTTTTGTTCAGATTATTTTTTTGGGTTTCTAACAAATTCAAAATTTCATCATTACTCGCTTGGGCAGACAGCAAAGAATCGCCGATTTTAATTTCGCCATCAGCGGTGATTATGACTTCTAATTCTTTGGGTTCAAGAATGCTTTGGCTTGGATTATTTTCTGCGGTCGGCAAATTGATATTCAAATCCGCAAAGCGAGAATAAGTGGTGGTAAGCATCAAAAAAATAATGATAACCAAAAGCACGTCAATCATAGGAATTAAGTTGATTTCAGGTTCATCATTACTTGCATTATTGCGTTTAAAATTCATATTTTTTTAGTTGTTAAAGATTTTTGATTTATATTTTTTTATATTTTTGAAAATTTTCCACGAGAATTCTAAAAAAATTTTTGGAAAATATTTTAAAAATCTCGTGGAAAATGTTTTTTATTTTTGTTTTTTATTTTTGTTTTTTATTTTGT
>SFHR01000011.1 GCA_004555545.1 Dechloromonas aromatica (nom. nud.) | reverse complement strand
GATTTCCCAAAAATTTTTTGAGATTTCTCGTGGAAAATATTTGCAGATTTTGATAATTTTGCAAATTTTGATATTTATAATTTTTATAATTTTTATAATCTTTATAAAAATTATAAAAATTTTTCATTATTTTTTTATTATTTTTCTATTTCTACTTATTTTTTTCAACTTTACTTTCAACGAAAGGAATATTTTTTTATGTCTATTTTGGATGAATTCGCAAAAAAAGCTAAAACCCTCAAAAAAACTATTGTATTGCCAGAAGGAATGGACGTTCGCGTTGCTTCCGCCGCTGATAAAATCCTCAAAAGTGGAATCGCTTCGTTAATCGTTTTAGCAACTCCAGACGAATGGAAAAAATCCTGTGCTGATGCCGGAGTTCAACCAGCCGCTAACGGCGATTGCAAATTAGAAGTAATTGATTGGTGTAATTCTCCATTGTTGGACGAATTTGCAAATTTATATGCCGAAGATCGTGCTAAAAAAGGCAAAAACATTTCCGTCGACGACGCTAAAAAACAAATGCATAATCGTTTGTATTTTGGCAATATGTTAGTCAAAACTGAACGTGCAGCCGGTTTAGTCGCCGGATCTATCGCATCTACTGGCGATATGTTAAAAGCTGCTTTCCAAGTTGTAGGAACCGCTCCCGGAATTAGCAAAGCCTCTTCCACATTTATTATGGAATTGAAAACGCCATCTCCGGCTGGTGATAATGTTTTATTGTTTGCCGATTGTGCAGTAAATCCTTGTCCGACAGCCGAAGAACTCGCAGGAACTGCATTGGCAACGGTAACCACTTATAAAAATTTGATCGGCGGACAAGCTCGTGTGGCATTTTTATCGTTCTCATCCAAAGGCAGTGCGTCTCACGATTTGGTTACCAAAGTTCAAGAAGCCGTAAAAATTACTTTACAAAAAGCCAAAGAAATGGGAATTTCCGAAGACGTTGCCGTCTTTGATGGCGAAATGCAGTTAGACGCCGCTTTGGTTGATAAAGTTGCCAAAGCCAAATGTAAAGAAAGCAAAGTCGCTGGACGTGCAAATGTATTGATTTTCCCAGATTTACAAGCTGGAAACATCGGCTATAAATTGGTTGAACGCTTGGCTGGAGCAACTGCTATCGGTCCATTTATTCAAGGTGCCGCCAAACCGGTAAATGATTTGTCGCGTGGTTGTTCGGCTGATGATATCGCCAGCACCGTTACCGTGACTTGCTGTATGTAATTTTTATTGAATAAAGCATAAAAATAGCAATTTGCAATTTTCCACGAGATTTTGGAAAAATTTTTTAGAATTTTTTAGAATTTTTTAGAATTTTTTAGAATTTTTTAGAATTTCTAAAAAATAAATTTAAAATCTCGTGGAAATTTTTTGTTATTAAATCAAATTTAAAAGTCAAAATAAAATGGAAAATTCTGCAAATAACGACCTTGAATTCTCAAAACAAATCGCTCACAACATAACTGCTATCAAACAATTATCGTTGCGTTGTCTTTCAAATTGCTCGGAAATGGAAAGAAGTTTTTATACGCAACAAATCAAAGATATTTTTTTGCAGATTTTGCAACCTACTTTGCAATTTCAGCAACAAAATTTTGCAGAGTTAAGTAGTTCTGAAGATAGTAAAAAAAATAGTAATAAAAATAGTAATAACAATAATAACAATAATAACAATAAAATTTTTACTGAACAAATGGCAAAAATACTTTTTGATGCAAATTTTGCTTTGAAAGTTATTTTGGAAGAAACCGTTATCAACTATCAAAATGAGAATTATTTGGAAAATAAAAAACTAATACTTGGGCAGTTGGAAAGTTGTATTCAAAGTATAGATTTTGTTGATATTGATAAACAACAATGTCAATTAGTCCCCGTTGCTTTGCCGATATTATCTTGGTCAAGTTATAGTTTGCCAAAAGGAAATATTAGTAATTCACAATGTAAAAAAATCGGTAAAGTTTTGCGTGAAGTTGTTGCGTCCAAAGAAAATAAAACTATAATTTTGACGAATTACTTATTTGATAAAAACGAAATTCCTGATACTTATTTAAGTGCCGCACAATTGACACAATCTTTGTTAAATTCATACTTACTAATGCGAGAAAATAGTGCAGAGAAATCCAAAAAATTAAGCAAAGAAAATAGTATTTTTGTTGCCGAAATTTGTCGCACTGAAGAGATAGAATTCATTGATGTAGATAATGATAAAGATGATGAAGTTGATGAAGTTGATGAAGAAGATTACATTATAAATTATGATGAAAAAGCAGTTTATATAGAAGTTGATGGCGAGGAATGTGGTGAAGTAAATAATCGTGGCGATATTAGTGAAATAAAATATTTGTTGGCGGCGTTTGTTGTGCCAAAAAATAAACCGGTTTTCTCGTGGATGAATGTTGATAAGAAAACAGGTTTATTCCTTATGCGTGATGATGTTTATGACAAATGGTATAAAAAAATTATGCCAACAATGAAAGATATTTTTATGGGTTGTAATTTTCAAACATTATTGCCAGAAACTTTATTTAAAGCAATGCAAATTTCAATGAAAATAAGTCGGCGTTATGGCTTGGAAGCATTGTTAAAATATTTGCGTTCAATAATAGGTATTATTCCAACACAATTAAGCGTTATTATCGGCGGTTTTTATTATTTTGAAAGTAATAATAATGACGCTGATAATAGCGATAGTAATAGCGATTTTGATAATGAAAATGATACTGAAAGAGAAATATTAAAAGAATTTAGATTAAGTTTTAAAGTGCGTGGAACTAATCAAATTTTGTGCGGTTATACTTGGGATTTGTTAGATAATTTCTCCGATTATTATAATGTAAATAATAATTTTAGTTATGATATAAAAGAGGAAGAAAGTTTGTCGGAAATTATGGAAATTCTCAAAGAAAATAATATTTTAGATATTCATTTTGTAGATAATCATTTTGAATATTGTTTATGTCAAAATTGTCAGCAACGTTTATATATTAACGATAATAATGAAGTAATTCACCCAAAATTGCCTGATTATTTAGTTTTTAATAAACCAAATTGAAGCAGCAAATAATATAAAAATAATACATAATACATAATACATAATAAACAATAAAAATAAAATGATTTCCCTTGAAATTTCTGACAATTTTAATACTATTTTGCAAATTGTTTCAGCAATAGGAATCATTGTTTGTTTGATAAATATCATAATATTTTTGTTAAGAAGAAATAAAAATATAAATAATGAAATATTCAAAGAATTACATCGTTTAGGTTCCAGAAAATTTTATCTGCCAAACAATGATTTTGACGCAAAATTTATACAATTATCACTTTCTTTATATAATATAGAAAACTCAAAAACTATGAATACTAATAATAATAATAACGTTAATAACGATAATTTTGACTTTGATAATGAATTTAATGCATTTAACGAATCTGATTCTGATAGAAGCAATAAAATAATAACTATTTATTCCATTGCTTATAATTACAATTTGGATTGTTATGAATTAGTTAAAAATGATAATATAAGCGGAACAGAAATATACGATTTTAAATTACAAATAGATAGAAAAAATAGAGAAAACTTTATCAATTTGTTACGCAAATTAGTTTCTAAATTAGATTTTTATAAAAACCACGATGAAGTAAAAATCATGGCTTATAAATCTGATGATGCAAAAAATAGAATAGACCTAAATATAGTCGTCCCAGAATATAATAAGTTGGAATTGTTTTTGAAGTTATTAGAATGCAAATCTTTCTCTTGGGATGATAATGCTTTGAATAATTTAATACATTTTCAGCAACAATTTTTAGAATATTGCACAAGTAAATCAAAAATGAAATCCGGCAGTAATAGCAAATACGATTATTTGAAAAAAATATATAATAATGGCAATGATCTAATAGATAAATTAGATAGTTATAAAAACGAACAATTGCATTTAGAAAATATAAATCAATCTTTGGAAGATTTATATAAAAACAGTAGCAGTAATAATAATAATAGTAATAGTTTTAGTAATCACAGAAAAAGCAGAATAGAAAAAAATAGTAATAATGAAATTATGAGTTATGGAAAACAACATTTTGCTCACGTTACTATTTACGATCAAAATGCTTTGCGAAAAGTTAATAACGAAAAAAGTCAAGAAGATTCACATATTGCAGAAATACATAAAGAAATCCAAAAAACTGCTATTCCTGCAAATCAGCATAAAGTATCTTTGTTGGTTGATGATTACGAAAAAATTTTGCAAGAACTCGTGGAAGAATTTCCAAACTTTGAACCGGTTATTACTTATTTAAAAAACTTGTTTGCTAAAAATAAATTAGGTAATAGTTATTTTTATTGGCGACCGATTTTGATAATTGGCCCGGCTGGTATTGGCAAATCTTGTTTTATCAAAAGATTTATAGAAAAGTTTAACTCTAAATACAAAATATTTAATGCAAATACTGCTCAGCACGGAGCAGTTTTGACCGGAAGTTCAAAATTTTATAGCAATTGTGAAGTCGGTTATATATTCAAATTTTTGCTACGTAATACAGTAGTAAATCCGATTTTTGTCGCTGAAAATATAGACAAAATTACTAAACGCGTAGATTTTCCGAGTTTTATGGAGGCGTTATTAAATGTTATTGATCCGGAAACTTCCAAAAACTTCATAGATGAATGTATAGACGAAGTGCCTATAAATGCAAGTTATATAAATTGGTTTGCTACGGCACATTCCGAAAGCAAAATAAATAAAGGTTTAGTAAGTTTGTTCAAGGTTTTTAGAATACAAGCTCCAAACATAAATCAAACAGAAGTAATTGCACAAAATATATATCAACAAATACATAAAAATTTGTGCTTTAAACCAAATATTTTTAATGCTCCATTAACTGATAATGTAGTCAAAAAAATTAGTCGTTTAAAACCATCGGATATTTATGAAACCTTAGAAACTGCAATTAGTAATGCAATTCAAAATAAACATTTTGATATATTAGAATCCGATTTAGATATGAAGTATATTAACATACATTCTAATAAGTTAGAAAGTAATAATGAATATACTATACCGGCGGAATTGTTTAACTATCAAGATTATGAAAATTTCCGTGATATAAACTATAATTCCAACGATACACGTTCGGAAACTATACATAATATAACCGAAAAAATCTTGCCTTGTGATAGTTATAAAATTCGTTTGTTAATGAACGAGTGGCAAAAAATTTTGGACGAATTTGAAACTAAATTTCCAAATTTTACAGAGTTTGCTGAAACTATACGTTATCAATTTTTTCTGAATTCTGTTAGTCATAAACATATATATTGGAAACCGATTTTGTTTTCTGGTGAAGCTGGTATTGGTAAAACTTTTGCGGCTCAGTGGTTAGCCGAAAAAATGAATGTGCCGTTTTTCAAAATTGATATGGCAAATGTATCAGACAACCAAAAATTAGTCGGTATAAACAAGTTGGCTCCTTTTTCTAAACCGGGAAAAATTTTTGAAATACTAGCATATCAACCGATAGTAAATCCGATTATAATTTTGGACGAATTAGAAAAATGCACCGAAGCCGGACATTATGCTGCTTTATCGCCTTTATATACTTTGTTGGAAGCAACTACTAATAATCGTTTTATAGATGAATGTGCAGATTTTTCTATTGATGCTTCGCGTATAAATTGGATTGCAACAGTTAATGATTTATCGCGTTTGCCGGAACCGATTAAAAGTCGTTTTGAAATATTGACTATTGAAAAACCAAACAAAGAACAAAATACTATTATTTCTCAAAATATATATAAAAATATTTGCGAAGAATTGTTATTAAAAATGGAAAATTTTGACGATAAAGATAAAAATAGTAATGAAAATAGTAAAAATATTATTAGCAATATTTTTGCTGAAAATTTGTCGGAAGAAGTGTTAGCAGAATTAACTAATTTTGTTCCGCGTGATATCCAAAAAATCATTTATAAAGCGATGGGTTTTGCTCAATTAAATAATAGAAATTATTTAATAGCAACGGATATTAAAGAAGTAATAAATAAAAACTTCAAAACTAATAAGAGCATTGGTTTTATTAAATAATAATAACAAAAACATAATTTCCACGAGTTTTCTAAAAAATTTTTTAGATTTCTCGTGGAAATTTTTTAAAGTAAAAGTAAAAGTAAAAGTAAAAAAGTAAAAAATTAAAAAAGTAAAAATAAAATGAATAATTATTTAGATTTAATAAGTAAAGATTTGCAAAATTTTCCGCAAAGTAATTCCGAAAATTTGGATTTAATTCAGAGCAAAAAAAATACTTTTAATCGTTTCAAACGCGAATTTATTAACGATATAAATAATGTCAAAAATCAAAAATTAAAATTGTTTGCTTTGTTGATGGCTATTCGTTGTAACGATAACGAATTCCGTAAATTACTAATGGATAATTTTTATGATTTTTATACATTAAATCAAACAACTTTTGCCAAATTCGTCAAAGGAATTTATATGGCAAAATTATTCAAAAAATCTCAAGCATCACAATTATTATTTGAAGTATTTAAAATCAACAAAAATTATTTTACTTCTGCCGATTTTTTGTTGTTAATTGAATTACTTCAATATAATAATTTGGAGAAAAATTTGCAGGAAGTGTTTGATTTTTTGTTACAAACTTATCCAAATTCTTACATTTATCAAAAATATTATATTGGTTATTTGTTACAAATTTGCAATAACAAAAATAATGAAAATAAGGAACAATTAAATAACTTAATAAATGAAAAATTAGATTATTTATACACCGTTACAAATAATTATTTAGATTTTAATGATTTAGGTTTGCTTTATTATAATGCAGGGAATAAAAATAAATTTTTTCAATGCTTTGAAAATGTTTTTACTTCACTTGAATATTCTCTAAGTAATCACAAAAATAGCAATGATAAAAACGATAATTTTTCTGCAGATGATTGTTTAGAAAGCGTACAAGAATTGCTACAAATTTTAGAAAATAATGGCGAACAAGCTTTCCCCGAAGGAGGAACTTTATTAGGTTTATATCGCGATGGAAAGTTAATGGATTATGATAAAGATGCCGATATAGGAATTATTATTGACGAAAAAAATAGTCTGCAACATATACAGAAAATTATCAATATAGTTAATAGCAATAAAAATTTTTTGCATACAGATTCGCATAAAAATTTATCACAACTGCAATTACAAACTTCATTTATTGATACTAAAAGGCGAGTGATTATTGATATATTTTTTTATCACAAAAAAGATGGTTTTTTATATTCAGGACTAACTACAAAACTTGGCAAGTTTCTATATAAATTTTCAGCTTTTGTCTTAACTAAAACCAAACTAAATAATAATGAATATTTTATTCCGAATAATATTGAATTATATTTAACAGAATTGTATGATAAAACTTGGCAAGAACATATTAGCGTTTGGGATTCTTTGATTAACTGCCCGAACATTATTCCTGAATCAAAAATGGCAGTTTTTTATTTTTGTATAAATAGATTTTGCGAAAGTTTATTGCAGCATAATTTTTTGAAAGCAAATAATTATTATCAAAATTTACAAAAATGGAATTATCCTTTTACTAATGCGATGAAAAATAATATAGAAAGTTATTTAGCAAAAATAAAAAACTGTTTTACTAAATGATTTACTAAAAGCAAAATTTCCACGAGATTTCTAAAAAATTTTTTAGTTTTCTCGTGGAAATTTTTTACTTTTTTATTTTTATTCTAAACCTTCTGGATATTTACAAGCCGGATAATTTCCGCAACCCAAAACATATTTTCCAAAATTATCACGCCGTATTTTTAACACGCCATTTTTACATAGCGGACATTTATCACCCGCTCTTGGCTGCACAATTCTTTCGGGTTTATCTTCATCGCCTTTTATGCTACAACGCTGACAAAGTTCATCATTTTTATTGCGGCCAGAACAAGCCCAAAATTGATTAAATTCTCCTTTTTCTTGATTGTCCCATTTGCTCATCCACGTGATTACTTCTCCTTGGTGATCGCAACCAACTTCGGCAACATTAACTTTTTTACCTTTTAATTGGCGTTCCAAATCTTCCTCGCCGAGCAATTCACAAGATTGACAAAGTGAATTTTTCGCATCGTATGTAGAACATTGCCAACGATGTCCTCCCAGTTGCGTAGTTTTATGAATAATCACGCCGCCTTCATAACAACCAACATCGCTACACATTACGCTTTCGTGTTGAGGTTCATTTGCGAGACGTAAAAATTCATTGCGATAATTATCAACCATATTTCTGGCGTTTTTGAAAACTAACAACGAATCAACACTTTTTTGATCAATGCCAAAAGCGTTGCCGAACTGAATTTCGCTGCCATCAGCAATCATAAAACTATGCTTCATAGCCGAATAATTTGTATTGCGATAAACTGGAATATTTGCGTCTTCAATGCTTTTGAGCAATTCCAGCGAATTTGGCTTACTATTTTTTTCGTAATCAACCAACACACGCACATCAATGCCGCGGCGTTTTGCGGAAATGATTTCGTCTATCAAAGTTTTATTTTCATACAAATTGAATTGAGCGATATAAAGTTCTTTTGTGGCGGAATTTATGAAATTAGTAATAAGCGATCGCGGACTACCTTGCGGCGTGAAACTGATTTCATAATTTGGCAAAACTGATTGATGCACATAGCCGTCTGGGACTTGGATTTCAGGCTCGTCTATATCAATTTCAAAATCTAATGGTGTTTGATTTTGGCTTTGGCTTTGGCTTTTAGATTTTGTTTTTGTTTGATTCAGATTATGGCTTTGAATAAGTTTTTTGGCGGCTTCTAACTCATTGAAAAGCTGTAATTTTTCGGGATCATCAAAATCTGGATTATTTTTGTCGGAATAATATTTGATAGTAAACAACGCCATAAAAATAAAGCCGTTAATCAATAACAACATTGCTGCTTGGATAATTTCGGCATCACTCAAAGTGGCGATAATCAAGGCAACAACGCTGGAAAGACAAATTAACGAGAAGGTAATTTTTATTTTTTTTGGCATAACAAATACTATAAGAACTATAAAAAAGATATTTTTTTAAATTTTTAAATTTTTAAATTTGTAAATTTGTAAATATTTACGAATTTTAAATATTTTCCACGAGAAATCTCAAAAAATTTTTGAGAAATCTCGTGGAAATTTTGTTTTTATATTTTTTTATTTTTTTATTTTTTTTATAAAAGTTCTTCGCGACGAATTCTTTGCACTTTGCCTTTGGTAGTTTCTAATTTTTCTAATTTTTCTATGGCTGCCAAAACGGCTTTTTCTTTGCAAATATGCGTCAAAATTATCAAATCAGTTTCGCCTTTGGATAACGCTTCTTTTTGCAGTAAAGCGTCTATGGAAATATCTTGTTCCGCCAAAATTGCCGTGATTTTTGCTAACGCTCCGGCTTTATCTTCCACGCGAATTCGCAAATAATTTCCGGTCAGAACTTCGCCCATTGGCAAAATCGGCAAGTTGGTTGATAATGCGTCCGGCTGAAATGCTAAATGCGGAACACGTTCGGCGATTTCTGAATCACATAAACGTGCAACATCAACAATATCAGCAATCACGGCAGAGGCAGTGGGTTCAGCACCGGCTCCTTTGCCGTAATACAAAGTCAAACCAACGGCGTCACCTTTTACTAAAACGGCGTTCATAGCACCTTCTACGTTTGCTAAAAGACGTTTTTCCGGAATCAATGTTGGATGCACGCGTAATTCTACGCCGTCTTGTTGGCGACGCACGATTCCTAACAATTTGATTCTATAACCCAACTGCTCGGCGTAAGCGATATCAGCGGATTCTAATTTGGTGATGCCTTCAATGTATGCTTTATCAAACTGCACCGGAATTCCAAAAGCGATAGCCGCCATCAACGTGGCTTTGTGAGCCGCATCTACGCCTTCAATATCAAAAGTTGGATCGGCTTCGGCATAACCCAAGCGTTGAGCTTCTTTGAGAACATCTGCAAACGTCAAACCTTTATCACGCATTTCTGACAAAATAAAGTTGGTGGTGCCGTTGATAATTCCGGCAGCCCATTCTATGCGATTTGCGGTGAGACCTTCGCGGAGTGCTTTGATAATTGGAATTCCACCAGCCACAGCCGCTTCAAAAGCGACCATTACGCCTTTTTTGTGAGCAGCGGCAAAGATTTCTTCGCCGAACTTGGCTAATAATGCTTTGTTTGCGGTAACTACGTGTTTGCCGTTTTCTATGGCTTGTAAGACGATATTTTTGGCGATTCCAACGCCGCCGACTAATTCAACGATAATTTGGATATCAGGATTTTTGATTAAAGCAAAAGCGTCGTCGGTAATAGTTGCGTCGTTTCCTACAACTTTGTTGGCTAAATCTAAATTTTTATCGGCAACGTGCGTGATTTTTATCGGACGACCAGCACGGCGAGTAATTTCTTCGGCGTTACGTTTTAACACAGTCCAAGTTCCGCCGCCGACGGTTCCGATTCCGATTAAACCTACATTTATTTGTTTTTTATTGTCGTTCATAATAATAATTAAATTGTTCAAATTGTTTAAATTGTTTAAATTGTTTATAAGGATATTAAAGTCAAAAATTTTTTCCACGAGATTTTAAAAATATTTTTTGAAATCTCGTGGAAAATTGTTTTTAAATTGTTTTTATTTTTGTTGGCTTTGCATACGAAGTAAATCTAAAAATTCTAATTTTTCGTTTTCGCTGATTAGATTTTGTTTTAATTTTTGCTGCAATTCATTTATGCGTTGTTTTTGCCAAATTCGCTGTTCGCCGTTTTTGAGATTATTCAAAAGTTGATGAAAATAAAAGCAATCCGCTTGAAAATCTTTCAGCGGCAAATCTTGGCTATTGAATTTAATTTTTTCAAAATATGTTTTTAATTTTTTGGTGTTTGTGTCGCAAGAATTATCAAAAAAGTTATTTACCACTTCATAGAATTTTTGCGAATTTTTAGCAGATTCAACATCAAAATTAGTCAAAGCAATATTTTGTAAATTTGACAGCAAAAGTTGAGCCTCGCTATTTGGGGGAAAACTTGCGACTTCTAAATTTTCATCAAATAACAAATTTGGATAGTGCAATAAAATTTTTAGGATTAAAAATTCTATGGAAATATTTTTTTCAAACTTTTTAGGAATAAAAGTTTTTGGCGGAGAAATATTTTGCTGAATTTGTTGATTTGGCTGATATTGTTGATATTGTTGATATTGTTGATATTTGCTTTTTTGACTTTTATTGCTTTCACAAAATTTGCGGATTTCTTCTTCAGAAAATTGCGTGATTTCCGCAACTTGTTTAATCAACTGAATTTTTAACAACGGAGATTTTTGCATTAACGGCAATAAATTTTTGGCTTCGTTCAAAATTTGTGAGCGACCTTCGGCAGTTGAAGCATCAAAATTTTGATTTTGATTTTGATTTTGCAAATGTTGCATAAAAAATTTAGACAAGGTCAGCGTTTTCTGTGGATTATGTAAAAATTCCCGAAATTTCTCGGCACCGAATTTCTGCACAAAACTATCCGGATCTTCATCTTGCGGTAAAAATGCGAACTGCAAAATTTTATCGTCGGCAATTTCCGATAGTGCGTTGGTCATCGCCCGAACAGCAGCTCGGCGACCAGCTTCATCGCCATCAAAACAGAAAATCACGCTTTTAGCATAACGCAACAAAAGCCTAATTTGTTGCGAAGTTGTCGCTGTCCCCAAAGTTGCAATGGCGTTGTCAATGCCAAATTGTTTTAACATAATCACGTCCAAATAACCTTCGCAAACAATGATTTCCTCGTTATTTTGCCGTATGAAATTTTTGGCTTGATAAAGTCCAAACAATCCCTGTCCTTTTACAAAAATCGGAGTTTCCGGAGAGTTCAGATATTTTGCTTGGTGCTGTTGCATTTCGCTGTTATGTTGATTTGCTTTACTCAAAATGCGTCCGCCGAAAGCAATAATTTTGCCTTTTGTATCAAAAATAGGAATCATCAAACGGCTACGAAAACGATCATAACGCTGTTTTTTTTCTTCGTGTTGGATTGTCAAACCGGCAAGTAGTAAGTCATCATTTTTGTTATATTTTTCCATATCGTTATCGCACAACGCTTTCAAATTATTCCAGCCATCCGGAGCAAATCCTAAATGAAAAAATTTAGCGATTTGTCCGGAAATTCCACGTTCCTTGCAGTAATTTATGGCTTCGGCAGATTGCTTTAATTGCGAATAATAATAATCAGCGGCTTTTTGCATTACGGCGGTTAATTTTTCGTAAGTTTCATTTTTTGCCTTATTTTTTGCGGCGTATTCATTATTTTTTGAATTTCTGTTATTTTGTTCGCGTGGAACTTCCATTCCGTGAAATTTTGCCAAAAATTCTATAGCTTCTATATAAGTTAAATGCGAATAATCCATCAAAAAAGATAAAACATTGCCGCTCTGACCGCAACCAAAACATTTATAAATCTGCTTGGTTTGGCTGACCGAAAAAGATGGAGTTTTTTCGTTATGAAACGGGCAACAACAAATATAATTTGAGCCACGTTTTTTCAGAGTCAAAGATTGCGATAAAACGTCAATAATGTTGGTTCTGGCTAATAAATCGTCAATGAAAGATTGTGGAATAAACATTTTTATTTGCTTATTTTTTTATGAATTTTTTATGAATTTTTTATGAATTTTTGATAATTTTCCCACGAGAATTCTAAAAAAATTTTTGGAAATCTCGTGGAAAAAAGGTTTAAAATTTTGCTGTTTTTATATTTATGCAAATAAATATTCAAACAAAATCCTTATTTTTAAACAACTTTTTAAACAACTTTTTAAACAATCTTTTTTAAATAAATTTTTTTAAAAATTATGAAATATCAATCTGTAAAAGATTTTGTGGCTTATGTTGAAAGTCGCAATCCAGGACAACCTGAATTTATTCAAGCCGTAACCGAAGTTATGGAAAGTTTATGGCCGTTCATTCAAGCAAATCCGCAATACGCCGAGCAAAGTTTGTTGGAACGTTTAGTAGAACCAGAACGCGTGATTATGTTCCGCGTTAGTTGGGTTGATGACAAAGGTCAAGTCCAAGTTAATAAAGGTTATCGGATTCAACACTCCGCTTCTATCGGTCCTTACAAAGGTGGAATTCGTTTTCATCCGTCAGTAACGCTTTCTATTTTGAAATTTTTAGCGTTTGAGCAAACTTTCAAAAATTCTCTGACAACTTTGCCTATGGGCGGTGGTAAAGGCGGCTCGGATTTTGATCCAAAAGGCAAATCTGACAACGAAGTAATGCGTTTTTGTCAAGCTTTTGTCAGCGAATTATATCGTCACGTTGGTTCTGACACCGACGTTCCTGCTGGTGATATCGGCGTTGGCGGACGCGAAGTTGGCTTTATGGCTGGTATGTATAAAAAATTAGCAAATCGTGCTGATTGCGTTTTCACCGGCAAAGGTTTATCTTTTGGTGGCTCTTTAATTCGTCCGGAAGCAACTGGTTATGGTTGCGTTTATTTTGCTGATGAAATGCTCAAAACCAAAGGTCAGAGCTTTAAAGGCAAAAAAGTTGCAGTTTCCGGAAGCGGTAACGTTGCTCAATATGCCATTGAAAAAGCTATGCAACTCGGTGCAATCGTAGTTTCTGCTTCTGATTCTTCTGGTAGCATTTATGACGCTGCTGGTTTTACTCCAGAAAAATTAGCAACGCTGATGAAAATCAAAAATGAACAACGCGGCCGTATCGCTGAATATGCCAAAGCAGTTTCCGGCGTAGAATTCCGCGAAGGCAAACGTCCTTGGGATTTGAAAGTTGATATTGCTTTACCTTGTGCAACTCAAAACGAGTTAGACGGCAAAGACGCTCAAACTTTGGTTGATAACGGCGTGATGTGTGTTGCCGAAGGTGCAAATATGCCTTCTACTTTGGAAGCTGTGAAAATCTTTGAAGACAAAGGAATTTTATACGCTCCGGGCAAAGCATCTAACGCTGGTGGTGTTGCAACTTCTGGTTTGGAAATGTCGCAAAACGCCGAACGTTTAAGTTGGACTTCTGAAGAAGTTGATGGTCGTTTAAAATCCATTATGCAAAATATTCACGAAAACTGCGTTAAATACGGCAAGCGTGCTGATGGTTCCGTCAGTTATGTTAATGGTGCGAATATCGCTGGATTTGTCAAAGTTGCAGATGCAATGTTGGCTCAAGGCGTGATTTAATTGAGCAAAAATTCTATATTCAATTAGAATAAATATTTAAAAAATTCCACGAGAAATCTGAAAAATTTTTTGGAAATCTCGTGGAAAATTGTTTTTTGCGTTTATAAAAATATAAAATCGCTTGTTAATTCAAAAAATACAAAACAGAAAAAACATAAAAAAATAAAACGGAAAACGGAAAACATAAAAAACAATGACATTATTTTTGACAATCTTGGCGGTATATTTTGCCGAAAAATTTAAACCTTTTAATTATCCAAAATATATCCATATTCCTTTGGAAAATTGGTTTAGTTATATAGAAAATAAATTTGATTCAGGAACTAATAAAGATGGAATTTTTGCTTGGTTAGTTGCAGTATTTTTGCCAACATTATTAACTCTTTGGATTGTTGTTTGTTTATATGATATTGCCTATTTTTTGGGAGTGATTTTTAGTGCGTTAGTATTATATTTTGCGGTCGGATTTAATTTTGTTTGTAGCCGATTTTATTTGAAAATAAAAAAGAATTTGAAGCAATTGTATTATATAAATTCTAACAAAAATAATGGCAATAGCAAACGCAAAACCGATGCAGAAATCGCCAAGCAAAATCAACATTTATTAAAAGAAAGTCGGCGTTTGTTAGCAGCTTGGTTGGGAGAAAATTCTAATTTTGCAAATAATATAACCAAATTTAGTCAAGCGGCAAATTCTGCAAATTTAATGGCTAATTTATTCAAACAAAATAAAGATAAAGATAGTGAAGATAAAAATAGTAAAGAAAATAGTAAAGAAAATAGTAAAGAAAATAGTAATGACAACAAAAATCCGCAAAAAGAACCTAAATTTATCAGCGATTTCAGCCGTTTGCCACAACATAAAATCAGTTTGATTTCTACAATGGGTTCTTTGCTAATGTCCCAACGGCACTGGTTTGGAACTCTGTTATGGTTTATATGTTTTGGAGCAGTCGGCGTAGTTTTTTATCGTTTATCACTTGCTGCCGGGCAGTTTTGGAAAAATAAGCAAAATGATTCGTTATTTTCTAATTTTGCCGCCAAAGTAAATGATTTTGTTGATGGAGTTTCGCAGTATTTAACTTCTTTAATTTTTGCGTTAGTTGGCAATTTTTCTCCGGCGATTTTTGGTTTAAATTATGTTTTGAATAATCAGCAGAGTTTGAAAATAAATGCTTGTTTTGAAAATACTTTAATTTGGAATTCAGCAAATGGTGCTTTGAATTATTTCTCGGATGATTTTCACGAAGCAAATAAAAATAATATCAACATAAAACTAATGCAACGGTGCGAAAATTTAATCTGGAAAAGTTTTATGTTTATTTTCATAGTATTGTTGATTTTTGCAGTTATGGAAATTGCTCAAAATTTGCTATTACTAATTTAGCAACTAATTTAGCAACTAATTTAGCGACTAATGCAAAAAATTTCCACGAGAAATCCCCAAAAATTTTTAGGAAAATCTCGTGGAAATTTGTTTTTATTTTTATTTTTATTTTTATTTTTTATCTATAAGAAACAATTTCTTCTAAACTTTGGCGAATTTTTTCCGGAGCCGCATTTATTCTATAACCGAGCGGCAAAACCACCGCAACTCGCCGTTTTGTTGCATCTACGCCGAGAACTTTGTTCAAATCGGCTTCTACAAAACCTTCTATGCAGCAACTATCAATGCCGAGCAAAGCCGCTTGAGTCATCATATTTTGCACGCATAAAAAGCATTGAGCCTTGCTCCAACCGAAAATGTCGCGTTCATCGGCAAAACGTTTGAAAAATTCGGCGTATTTTGCAATATACGCTTTGGTATCGGCTTCGCTATGGTGCGTCTTGCGAGAAAATGCCTTGTGAATATAATCGCTATTCGGCAACATATCGGCAATTCTGGCGTAAATCACTAACAATTCGCTACAAGAAGTAATTTGCACTTGATTCCAACAAGCCAAACGCATAGCAGCTTTGAGTTCTGGGTTACGAATTACTTCAATTTGCCAGTGCTCCAAGCCGAAACTGCTCGGCGACAAGCGACCGGCGTTCAAAATAGTTTGGAAATCAGCGTCATTGATAGATTTGCTTTCATCAAAAATTTTACAAGCGTGGCGAAAATTTAAAGATTCTTGAAAATTCATTTTTATTCCTTTATGTTTTGTGGATTGTTAAAAATTAGCAATTTTATAGTAAAAACTTTTCCACGAGATTTTCCTAAAAATTTTTGGAAATTTCTCGTGGAAATTATTTTTTATTTAATATTTTTTTATATAAATCCAAAGTCCTTTGAGCCATCACGGACGGCAAAAATTCTCGCTGAACTCGCTGTTTGGCATTATCGCCGAATTTTCTGCATAAATCTGAATTCTCTAACAATTTCTGGATTGCCGCCGATAATTCCTCAACATTGCTCGGATCTACGATTAAACCGGTGATTTCATTTTGATTTACGTAATCTACGCCATTATTCAAACGAGTGCTGATTACTGGCTTTCCACAAGCCATCGCCTCAATTTGCACGATTCCAAACGCTTCGGCTTTGGTGATAGACGGCAAACAAAAAATATCACAACTACGATAAAAATTTGGCAAATCTGCATCGGCGATTTGTCCGACAAATTTCACAAAATCATTGATTTGCAAATCATCTGCCAAGCGTTTTAAATCGTTAGTTAAAATGCCTTCTCCTCCGAGCCATAATTGAAATTTTGGCAAATCTTGCGAAATTTGTTGCTTTAATTTGGCAATCGCTTTTAATAAAACATCAAAACCTTTGTAGGAAACGTGCCGACCTAAACTGAAAATAATTTTGGAATTCTCGTGGAAATTTTGCGAATTTTGCGAATTTTGCAGATTATATTTTTGGCTTAAATTTTTTCTTATGTTAAGAATTAAATTTGCATCGTCGCTGTTGTATTCATGCAAATAAATTGGATTGACGCAAAATGGTATTACGTGAATTTTTTGATTTTCTACAATGTTGGCAGATTTGCATAAAAACGCCGACGATTCTGCGTGCTTTGGCGTGGCAACTATAATTGCGGCGGCTTTTCTTAAAATATTTACTAAAAATGGTTTGTAAATTTTTAACGCTTTCTGTTGGCGAATAATATCGGCGTGCCAAGTGATTATGCGTGGAATTTGTGACGGCAAAATCATAGACGCCAAATGTGACATCGGATCCGGAAAATGTAAATGAATTAAATCAAATTTATGTTGGCGGTGTAATTTCCACGCCTGAAAAATCAAACTCGGAGAAATCGCTAAACTGCCATCAACATTCCAGCTCGGCGTGATTTTTACCGGAATTTTCTCGGCAATCGTAGTTTCTCCGCCGCTCCAAGTTTTGGAAGGCACCAAATTTATAAAATCAACTTGATCCGCCAAATTTTCTAACAACGCTTCCACGTGCGTTTCTATGCCACCTTTTTTGACATCATAAAAACGTCCAAAGCATAAAACTTTTATTTTGCTATCGTTATTTTGCATTTAACATCCACGTTAAAGTTTCATCAAAATTTGTGATTTGTCGCCAGTTTTCGCCGATAAATTCGTTCAATTTAGCGGAATTTCCGTATAAATCTTTGATTTCATTTTTGCGGACAAATAACGGATTTACCACGATTTTTGGCTCAAAATTAGTTTTCTGCATCAGCGAATTTATAATGCTTTGCAAACTAATGCTTTTTCCGGAAGAAATATTGAAAACTTCGCCACTAATTTTGTTTTTACTTTCCGCCAAAGCTAAATAAGCACGAGCCACGTCACGCACGTCCGTGAAATCACGAGCAACATCTAAATTGCCAAGTTCTATGACGGCGTTTTTGTGTTGGAAATTATGTACTAATTTAGCAATTACAAAGGAAATATTTTGTCCGACTCCGGTGTAATTAAATGGGCGAACTACGCAAATATTGATTTCATTTTGCCATTGTTTTAACATCATTTCCATAGCAAATTTGCTGGTGGCGTAATGATTTAGCGGATTTGGCGGAGTTTGTTCGTTGATTTTTCCACTTGCATTGCCGTAAATGTTCGCCGAAGACGGCTGGATAAACAAAATATTTTTGTGATTGTTTTTATTGAAATCGCTTAAAACTTTGGCTAAATTTGCAACGGCGACCACGTTAGTTTGATAAAACTCGCCGATATTATCGGCGGCGACAAAACTTTGAGCGGCTAAATTTATAACGACGTCCGGATTAGCAAAATTCACGGCGGCAATCAAAGTTTGAATATTATGCAAATCAGCAAAAAGAATATTTTGACTTTGATTTTGATTTTGATTTTGCGAATTTATTTTGTTAGCAAATGCCGTAGTTCCAAAAACTTGATGCTGATTTTGCGTAAAAATTTCCTGCAAATATTTTCCGGTAAAACTATCAATTCCGATGATTAAAACTTTCATAATGACAATAAAAAAATAAGGTAAAAGGTAAAAGGTAAAAAGTAAGAAAGTAACAATTTCCACGAGATTTTAAAAATATTTTTTGAAATCTCGTGGAAAATGTTTAATTTGTTTAATTTGTTTAATTTGTTTGATTTATCTGATTTGTTGGGCAGCTTTTGAATTTGAATTATTTGAATTTGAATTTGAATTTGAATTTTTCGCTACTTCGGTTTTTTCTTCGCCATCAACAATCGGATTGTCCCACGTTCCGGCAATGTGATATTTGTAATTGAATAATTTGTCTATGGGATTTTTGCCGACAGAACTCACCAACGCCGAAGCCGCTCCGGCAATGGGATTTACCATAGCCAAGCCCAGCGAAGTAAAAAAGCCAACTTCTGGATAAATTGTTGCGGTGATATTTTGCGTTTCTTTGGCTAAATCAGTTTGCCCGGAAATCTGAACGGTCGCTGCCGGAGCCGTGATTTTCAAAGGTTTATCGTTCAAAGTTTTGAAAATGCCGTTTTGGATATCAAATTCGCCTTCTATTTCTGAAAACGCCAAACCTTGACTAAAAACGTCCGAAAAATTTAGCGTTAAACGTTTTAAGACGCTTTGTAAAGAAATCAGACCTAACAAACGCCCAACGCCGGGCTCAAATTTGCTGAATTGTCCATTTTTGACATCAACGGACAATTTGCCCGCTAAACTTGGATAATCAATGCTCGTTGGGCGACCTTGCCATTGCAAAATGCCTTCTAACTTTGCCTCGCCTTTTTGGAAACTTTCTTTATAGCCGAAGCGTTCTAATAATTTGCCGACATCGCCGCTATTCAAATTGAAGTCAAGCCGCGTGACTTCGTCGTGTCCGTCACGTAACGGATTTATTGCCGGATGCCAAAAACCGCGTCCGTTCAATTCGCCGTCGGGATTTTTGATGAGTAATTTTTCAACTTTCCAACTATGACTATCTGTTTGGTTTTTGGCTTCAAACTGCAAATGTCCGAGCGAAATATCATCAAGCCAAACGTCGTCGGCTTTGAGAATAATGTCCGGAAAATGATCATTTTGTTCGCTACTTTTTGCGTTATCATTGAGTTTTTTGTGCGTATATTTTAAATGCGAAATATCAGCATTTATTAAACCTTTTATATGCTGTTCGTTTGGAGAAATATAAGCAAGTTTTGCAGTTACTTCATCAGAATTTATATCAAAATTATAGTTAAATTTATGATTATTTTCATTAGTAGTAATATGCGATTTCAAGTTTAAATTATGTATATTTCTGTGAAAAATATTGTTATTTGCTGCATTAAATTCCACGAGAATCGGAGAATTTTTTATGGAATTATTTGTATTATTTTTTGCAGAATTTGCATCATCTTTGGGGGCAAAATGATCGTAAAAATCTAACCAATTTTGCAAAACAAAATCGCCGTTATAATTGATAACGATGTTATGAAAATTATCGCTAATTGCTTTATTTAATTCTGGATAGTTATTAGAATTTTTTAAGAAATCAACAATAAGATTTAAGTGTTTTTTGTTATCAGAGAAATCACTGACTACGTTAAAAATATTAGTATTATTTTTTTGGAAATTTGCCAGAAGTAAATTATCAAAATTATTATTTATAACTAAATGAAATTTTGCGTCCTCGTTTAATTTTTTATTTAAAGAAGTATATTCAGGCAATAAAATTTCGGCTTCTTTCAAATCGGCAACAAGATTATAATAAATATTATTATTTACAACATTTGAATTTACGTTATTAAAAATAGTTAATTCGTCTTTAAAACTGATATTGCCTCTGAATAAATTGCTATTGACGTTTAAATAATTATGGATTTTATTTGGCACTAAAAAATAAGTATTTAAAGTTTTGTAAAAATCAACTTTACCTGAATTATAAATACTAATTTTATTGCTATTAGCATCTAATTTTGAGAGAATTTTACCTTCTAATAATTCGCCAACAATATTGTCAGAATAAACCGAATTTTCAGTAAAAGTTAAATTAGCCGAAACATTTTTCATAATCGGCAAAAAGTTCGGCAATAATTGCAAATTATTATTTTTTATATTTACTTCGCCCAAAATTTTTACATTATTAAAATTACGTAACGGCAATTTTAAATCTAATTTTAAATCAGCAGTTGCATTGTTATTTGTTGCTTTTAATTTGATTTTTTCTATTACATTATCTATTTTTTTGGCAAGATCACCGTATTTTAAAAACTCCAAAAATTCATTAGTTTCGCCATTTGCATTACCTTTGATAAGTAATTGCTCATCAAAAGTTAAAAAGTCCGGAATTTCAATACTTGTATTACTAATTTGCGTTTTTAATATATTTGCACTATCGCTAACAATACGCATTCCTATGCCAAAAAATTCTAAATTTGCGGCAATATTTTTAATCGGTAACCAATTATTTGCGTAATGTAGTTCGCCATTTTTTACATCAGCAGAAATATAAAAAATTTCATTATTTTCCGTTTCACTATTGCCAATATTTCTGAAAGGAAAGTTATTTATATTGCCTTTCATTTTAAATTTTACATTGCTTCCATTGCCTGAAATAACGGCATTTTTCACCCAATTTCTTACGTCTCTGCTGATAACCAAAGGCAAGTATTTATAAACTTGATTTGCGTCAGCACTATCTGCCGTTGCGTTTAAATTTACATAACCATCAAATCTGATTAGTCCGTCAAATTTTCCGTTACTGACATCATTATTTGCAAAACTGAAATCTAAAAAATTTATTTGATTTCTCGTGGAATTTTTTACATTAAAATTATGTATATCAATTTTGCCTTTCAAATGGAATAAATTTAACAAATTTGATATTTTGTTATTATTATTATTATTATTATTATCGTTGTTTATAGTTTCATTATTTTTTTTGATAGTAGTATCAAAAATATCAGGCAAATATAATTGAATATTTTTGCTATCTAAATTTATTTTTATATTTGGATTTAATTTCTCGGAATTATTTGAACTTTTTGAATTACTAACGATGTTTAAATTGCCGGAAATATTATTTATTCCCAAAGTTTTTATAATATCATCGCTATTGTTTTCTGCATTATTTTCGCCTACGTTTTCATTTTTATTTTTGGTAATATTTTTTACATATTGCAAACCCAAATTATTAAAAGCGGCTTGAATTTTATAATCAGAAATTACATTTTCCAAAGATGTATTTTTTTCAATACTAATATTTGCTTTGATATTATTAAGCGAACCAAATATTTTCTTTATATTTAATTTATTTTTGAGCAAATTTAACTCGTTAAATAATTCAAAATTTACATTGTTTAAACTGATTATTTCGTTAATTTTTTTATTACTATTTTGCAATTTTAAATACGGTTGAGTATGTTTCCAAGAAAAAATAATATAATTATTTGCTAATTTTTGCTGCAAGTTTTTATTGAAAATATATACTTTTGCCTGTTTAATATTTATGTTTTGTTGTTGAAATAAATAATCAAAAAAATCAATATTATTTTGCGTTTTGTTATAAATCAGTTCCGTCAAATTTACATCAAAAACATTTGCAATTTTTATAATATCTTCTTGTTTTGCATTACTAAAAAATTGTATATAAAATTCCGGCTCTATGATATTTATATCAATAAATTTTGGAATTTTTTTGCTTTTATAAATATCTGCAAAATGCCAAATATTTTCAAATGCCAAAATAGTTTCTGCGGATTTTATTCTTAATATTTCTTGAGAATTTTGTTGTTTGCTATAAACGTGAATATTTTCAAAAGCAACTCCCGGAATCAAAAAATTATGACTGCTCCAAACCGGTTTGATAGTTTGTATTTTTACGGAAACTAAATTTTGATTTGCGTTAATCAAATTCGTAATATTTTCACTATTTTCTGTAATCTTTGGTAATACTAAAAATCTGATTATAGTAAAAAAACCAAAAATCAAAACAAAACTAATCAGCAAAAAATACACAATAAATTTAATTACTGCATTAAATTTTTGCGAAAGTTTTGCATAATATTCACGCTGTTGATTTTCATTACTATTATTTTTACTATTATTGCTACTATTGCTACTATTGATACTATTGCTCATTTTTGTGATAAATTAAATAAAGCGATAAAATTTTCAATACTTATATTTTCGGCTCGGACTTTTTTGAAATCTAAATTTAATTCTTCTTGATATTTTTCCAAAATATCAAACTCTGTATTTTTGAAATTGTTATGCAAAGTTTTACGCTTTTGTGCAAACGCTGTTTTTATAAAAAATGTATATTTTTCCACGAGATTTGGAAAAATTTTTTCAGTTTTTTCAGCATTTTTTGCAGAATTATCAAAAATATTTAAGTAATTATTTTTTGGAATAATTCTTATTACTGACGACATTACTTTTGGAGCTGGAATAAAACTTTCTGGCGGAACATCAAACAATTTTTCTACGTAAAAAAATGTTTGCATCATCACGCTCAAACGCCCGAAATCTTTGGAATTTGCTTTTGCTATAATTCTATCAACAACTTCTTTTTGCAACATAAAAATCATTTCCGAAATATTATTTATTTGCTGCAAAAATCTGAATAACAATGGCGTGGAAATATTGTAAGGCAAATTACCTATCAAATGAATTTTTTGATTATTACTAATTAAATTTGCTAATTCAAATTTCAAAGCATCTTGCTCGTGAATTATCAAATTATTATTTTCAAAATATGCTTTGAAAGGATTATCATTTTTTAATTTATAAATCAAATCTTTATCAATTTCTATAACATTAATTTTTTTGAACTTTTGCAATAATGGCAAAGTCAAAGCCCCCAAACCTGGCCCGATTTCACAAATAATATTTTCATCACCAACGCAATTCAAAGCATCAACTATATTTTGAATAATGGCAACATCTTGCAAAAAATTTTGTCCAAAACGCTTGCGTGCAATATGAAAATTTTTATTCATTTTTTAATCGCTAATCTTTAATAAAAATATAAAAATAAAAAATTTTTTCCACGAGATTTTAAAAACTATTTTTGGAAAAATATAAAAAATAAAAATTTTTTGATTAAAATCACAAATTCTCAAAATTTATCAATAATTATTAAATACATAAATTTTCAAATAAGATAATTAACAAACTAACAAACTAACAAACAAATAACAAAAGATGAGTTTTTTAACTTATTTCCGCAGTGAAGCATTTTCTCGCGGAAGCCATCCACCACCAAACAAAAGCAGAACCGAATCTTTGCCTATTCATCGTATGCCGTTTTGCGACAAAATCGTCGTGCCACTATCACAGCACATCGGCAAAGAATCTAAACCCATCGTCAAAGTTGGCGAATTTGTTCAACGCGGACAACTTATTGCCTCCGCTGACGGCTGGTTATCAGTGCCGCAACACGCCCCAGTTACTGGAAGCATTGAAGCCATAGAACTTTATCCATCTGCACGTGGCGTTTGGCAAAAATCTATTATTATCAAAACTCAAGGAGGTTCCTCACAGACCAAAATCAGCGGAACGCCTTTGAATATCAATGACAAAAAATTAACTGAATCCGATATCGTTCAAGCAATTTGGGATACCGGAATGGTCGGACTCGGCGGTGCTACGTTTCCGGCTCACGCAAAATTATCGGTTCCAAAACAAGCCCAAGTGCATACTATCGTTGTCAATGGCTGTGAGTGCGAACCTTATTTGACTTGCGATCACCGAGCAATGTTGGAATACGCTGACGACTTAATTCGCGGAATCCGTTTTGCTATGAAAGCAACTGGTGCAATTCGTGCGATTATCGGCATTGAAGATAACAAAGAAGACGCCGTCCAAGCCGTTGAAGCCGCCATAGAAAAAGTCGCCGAAGAATTAAAAGCCAACGAAGAAGGCAGTATTCATTGCGAAATGGTGCCGACAAAATATCCACAAGGTTCAGAAAAAATGCTGTTGATGGCATTGTTTGGCGTAGAAATTCAATCCGGAGCGTTGCCGATTTCTTTGGGAATGGTTGTCAATAACGCCGGAACTTTGGCGGCGATTGGGCAATTATTACCCAAAGGCGAAAGTTTAGTAGAACGCATAGTAACCGTTACCGGACCAGGCGTCAAAAAACCCGGAAATTATATCGTTCCCATTGGAACGCCGGTGAGATTTATTTTGGAATATGTCGGATTGAACGATGATTATCCGAGTCACCAAATTATTCTCGGCGGTCCGATGATGGGTCAAGCCATCGCTTCCATAGACGTGCCGATTACCAAAGGCACTTCCGGCGTGTTAGTGTTCCGTCAGCCAGATATGATTGAAGCGGATCGGCGTAAAATTTATCCGTGCATCAAATGCGGAGAATGCGTTGATACTTGCCCGATGGGATTAAATCCGTCGGCTTTGGGAATGTTGGCGGTCAGTCAAGAATACGAAACAATGGCGGAAAAATATCACTTGGCAGATTGCTTTGAGTGCGGTTGTTGCACTTATGTTTGTCCGAGCAATATTCCGTTGGTGCAACAATTCCGCGTATCAAAACAAATTTTGCGTGAACGTGCTGCAAGTAGTAAATAACAAAAATAAAAAATAAACAAAGATTTTCCACGAGAAATCTAAAAAATTTTTTGAAAATCTCGTGGAAAAATTTCAAAGATATATAAAAATAAAAAAATAAAAAAATAAAAAAATAAAAAATGAATAATAAAACAACTTTAAATTTAGTTGAAATTCGCCCATCGCCACACATCAAAGGCCCAAGAAGCGTTGAAAATATTATGCGTCGCGTTATGTATATGTGCATAATTTTGGCGATTTGTTTCGTTTTGCAATACGGAATGTCGGCGTTGTTATCTATCATTTTTGTCACCGGCGGCAGTTTGCTCACCGAATATTATTTATGCAAAACCAAAACGCAAAGCAGCGGTTTGCACGATTATTCTGCGGCGATAACCGGATTGCTTCTTGCTTTGACTCTGCCGCCGGGCTTTCCGTTATGGATGGGATTTGTCGCCGGAGCCGTCGCTATTGCACTTGGTAAAGGCTTATTCGGCGGTTTGGGATATAACGTTTTTAATCCGGCGTTAATCGGCAGAGCATTTGCACAAGCGGCATTTCCGACCGCAATTTCTACTTATACGCCGTCTATGTTGCCGAACCGCTTTTTGGAAATTATTCCATCAACGCTGACCTTGCCGATGATGGCACCGCCGTCTTTGAAAACTTGGTTAGAAGCTCAACAACAAACTCTGACAAATCTTGGCAACGGCTTGGACGCAATAACTTCTGCCACGCCGTTAGTTTTATGGAAATTTGATTTTATAGCCACGCCATATTTTGATTTATTCACCGGTTTATATACTCACGCAATGATTGGCGTTTCGCCGTTATTGGTGATTTTGTGCGGACTTTATTTGGCATCTCAACGCTGCTTAAACTGGAAAATTCCGGTTTCTATAATTTTGTCTGCGGCTTGTTTGGCGTGGGCTTTGCATTCTTATGATCCATCACGTTTTGCAACTCCGTGCTTTACGGTGTTATCCGGCGGCTTGATTTTGGGAGCCGTGTTTATGGCAACTGATATGGCATCATCGCCAACAACTCCGCTTGGAATGTGGTTATACGGAATTTTGATTGGATTTCTGACGGTTATGATTCGTAATTTCAGCGGACTT
Organism: Dechloromonas aromatica (nom. nud.); assembly: GCA_004555545.1. Classification (GTDB taxonomy): domain Bacteria; phylum Pseudomonadota; class Gammaproteobacteria; order Burkholderiales; family Rhodocyclaceae; genus SFHR01. The sequence goes on along the minus strand of SFHR01000011.1, from coordinate 3,989 downwards.
CCGGAAGGCGTTATGTATGCAATTTTATTTGCTAATGCTGCAACGCCGTTGATAGAAAAAATCTCACAACGCCGCGTTTTTGGAACCGGTGGCAGTGATAAACATATGCGTAAAGGTGCAACTTATCCGCTGCATCCGGGCTATATTTCACGCGAAGAACATAGTGCAGTAACGCCAGAAAAAGTCATTATGAAGCATAAACCAAAACCAGAAGATCGTAGAAAACCACAACGCGAGGAACAATAGGAAATAACAAAAATGACTCAACAAAATCAGAATTCTTTGTCAGATTCGCAAACTATGGAAATTCCGGAGCAAAAATCAGCATCTCCGACAACTATGATTAAAGCTTTGGGCTTAGTTTCTACGATTTGCGGAATAATTATTGTTAGTGCTTATCAAATGACGCTTTCGTCGGTGGAAGAAAATAAACGGATCGCTACGGAACGCTCAATTTATAAGGTTATTCCAAACGCCAAAAAAATTGAGGAATTTCTCGTGGAAACTTCGCCAAATAAGCAAAGTCAAGATAAAACAATTATTTCTAAAACGCAATTTGATTTACAAAATCAGAATCAAAATCAGCAGAACCAAAATCAACAAAATTCCACGAGTTTTGATGAAAAATTTTTCGCCGCTTATGATGAAAATAATAAATTTTTAGGCGTAGCAATGGAAGGTTCAGCACGTGGTTATGGTGATGTTGTGCGTTTGATGTTCGCTTTTGAGCCGTCTTGTGAATGTTTTACGGCGATGTCTGTTGTGGCAATGCGAGAAACTCCGGGAATTGGCGACAAAATCACCAAAGATAAAGCGTTTTTGGAAAATTTCAAAGCGTTATCCGCAAAACTCAATGAGCAAAAAAATGCTTTGCAAAACGAAATCAGAACCGTCAAAAACGGTCAAAAGCAGAACGCTTGGGAAATTGATGCAATTGCTGGAGCAACCATTACTTCTCGGGCGGTTGGAGTTGCGGTCAATGAAGCTGCGAAAAATATCTTGCCAACTTTAATGCAATCACAAAATTTAGAAAAATTACAAAAATTACAAACTTCAAACGATAACGAAAAACAAAATAAAGAATAAAAATTCAAATGGAAAATTTACAAGAACAAAAATCAAAATCCCAGCAGTTAGAAGAACTTTTGGAAGGTATTTGGAAACAAAATCCGATTTTCGTTATGGCTTTGGGTATGTGTCCAACTTTGGCGGTGACCGTCTCGGCTATCAATTCGTTGGCGATGGGCTTGGCAACTACTTTTGTGCTGATTTCCTCGTGTCTGCTGATTTCTATTTTCAGAAATATTATTCCCAAAGAAGTTCGCATTGCTGTTTATATTTTGATTATTGCAACTTTTGTGACTACGGTTGATTATGCAATTCAGGCGATTAGTTTGACGTTGTATGATGCGTTGGGAGCGTTTATTCAGTTGATTGTGGTCAATTGCATAATTTTGGGACGTGCCGAAGCTCACGCTTCTAAAAATACGCCGTATATTGCGGTTTTGAACGCCGTCGGAATGAGCATCGGCTTTACGTTTGCGTTATTTTGCATCGGAGCCGTGCGAGAAATTTTGGGAGCCGGTTCGTTGTTCGGAATTTCCTTGTTCGGCGAAAACTTTCAGCCGTGGGTCGTAATGTTATTGCCACCGGGCGGATTTATCGTGTTAGGTTGCTGGTTATTATTTTTCTCATATTTGGCAAAACGGCGTATGCAAAAATTGCAAGAATTGGAAAAAGCCAAATCAAAATCAAAATTTAAAAAATAAAAAATAAAAAATAAAAACAAAAATAAAAACAAAAATAAAAACAAAAACAAAAATAAAAATTTTTTCCACGAGAAATCCAAAAAATTTTTTAAAAATCTCGTGGAAAAAATTCCAAAAGTTTCAAAAATTAAAACTTATTTAACAAAATGAACGATTCTTTATTTCAAATTTTCATCGGAGCCGTGTTGGCAAATAATTTTGTCTTGGCTATGTTTTTGGGTTTATGTCCGTTTTTGGGCGTTTCCAAAAAGTTAGACACCGCTTTTCCTATGGGTTGTGCAACAACTTTTGTGATGTTCGTAGCGTCTTTATGTGCCTTTGCGGTCAATAAAATTTTGGTCTCCTCCGGTTTAGAATTCTTGCGGTTGATTTCTTATATCGTCATCATCGCTTCCGCCGTGCAACTGGTGGAAATGGTCACCAAAAAATATTCGCCAACATTATTTCGGGCGTTGGGGATTTATTTGCCGTTGATTACTACAAACTGTGCAGTGCTCGGAGTTGCGTTATTTCAGACTTCGCGGCAATATGATTTTTTGCAGTCCGTAGTTTTCAGTCTCGGTGGCGGCTTAGGTTTTATGTTAGCAATCGTGCTGATGGCGAGTGTGCGAGAACGTTTGCGGTTATCAAAGATTCCAGATTTGGCAGAAGGCACGGCATTAGCATTGATGTTAGCAGGAATATTGTCCTTGATATTTATGGGATTCGCCGGAATGGGGAATTAAATAAATACATAAAATAAAAATATATAAACAAAACATTTTCCACGAGATTTCCAAAAATTTTTATAGAATTCTCGTGGAAAATTTTATAAATAAATAAGTATGAAAACTATGTTAGTTAATGATAATTTAAAGAAAAATTTTAAGTATAAAACTGATGGCTTACAATTACTTTCAAAAATTGAAAATGATAGTATTGCAACCGCTTTTTTTGATCCGCAGTATCGTGGAATTTTAGATAAACTAAAATACGGTAATGAAGGAGAAAGTCGCGGCAAAGCACGTTGTGATTTAATTCAAATGAGCGAAGAAATTATTGTGCAGTTTGTCAGTGAATTAAGCCGTGTTATCAAAAATAGCGGACATTTATTTTTATGGATTGATAAATTTCATTTGTGTAGTAATTTCTTAACTTGGTTTTTAAATACTAAATTTAATTTAGTAGATTTAATTGTTTGGGATAAAGATAAAATAGGAATGGGTTATCGTAGCCGTAGAAAATCAGAATACTTGGCAGTATTTCAAAAATCTCCGGTAAGAGCCAAAGATTGTTGGACTTTACATAATATTCCAGATGTTTGGACAGAAAAAATTAGTAAGGAATATAAAAATCACCCACATTCTAAACCCATAGAATTACAAAAACAATTGATTTTAGCAACTACTAAACCAGGTGATATTATTTTAGACCCAGCAGCGGGAGGATTTTCAGTTTTAACAGCTTGTCAGCAGTTAGAAGATAGATATTTCATCGGCGGAGATATTTTATATGGCGAAAATTAGTAATGCAAAACCAAAAAATAGTAGCGGTGGCTATCTACGTTTGGTAGAAAATATTACTTTGGCAGATATTTTTACCAAAGCACAATCAACAGTGATTACTAATGGCAGTGAATTAGAAAAAATACTATTATCAAAAGCCGAACAAAATAATCAAAATATTAAAGATTTAAACACCTTTTTAGATGATTTTAATAATGATTTAATTCAAACTAATTGCTATATTTGTAGCAAAAAAATTCTGAAAAAAAGTAAGTTAAATTTAAAAGGAACTGAACCAGATTTTTTGATTTTTAATGTCAAACAACATCAGCGAAATAATGATTGTTATGTTATAGAATTAAAAGATGGAGATAGTTTTGATACTAAAAAATCTACATCAGAAAAACATAGTTTGAGTCAGTTTGTAATTCACTTAGCACCTCAAATTCCGTTTAAGATAAAATTTTTTATTTGCTGCTTTAATCAAAATAGTAAGGAACAAATTGTTAATGGTTTTAAATCAAAATTTACCATTGATGAAGTAATGACCGGAAAAGAGTTTTGTAATTTGCTAAATATCAACTACGATGAAATTGTAAATCAACGTCAAAGTGATGCCAAAGAAAATTTTGATTATGTTTTGTCACAATTATCTAACATACCAGAAATGATTCACAAAGTAAATTTACTACAACAAAAAATTATAAGCAAAGCAGATTTTTATCCGGAAGAATCA
>SFHR01000010.1 GCA_004555545.1 Dechloromonas aromatica (nom. nud.) | reverse complement strand
GGAGTTAATGGAGAAATAGTTTGAATAGTTTTTTTATTAGTATTATTTTTGTTTTTATATGAAACAACTTTTTTACTTTTCAAAGCATTATTTTTTGTATTACTTTTTTTGATACTAATATTTTTTTTGATAGTTTTTTTTGCCACTTTACTATTATTATTACTATTAAACTTTTTCAAATTATTATTATTATTTTTCATAAACTTATGATCAAAATAAATTAAAGTTATAATTATTTATAAATTTTTATAAATTTTTATAAATTTCTATGAATTTCTAAAAAAAATTTGCAAAATCTCGTGGAAATTTTTCAAAAATAAAATTATTTTTTGGGTTTATTTTTTAATAATTTAAAAATAAAAGTTTTGAATTATAAAATAAAATTAAATTTGTTATAAAGGTTCAAAATGCATCAGCAAAATTTATCAGAGGCAGAAATTTCGGCTTGGCTTAAATTAACTTTGGCAAACGGCGTAGGAAGTAGCGTTCAACGCAGTTTATTAAAAGAATTTGGCTCGCCTCAAGCAATTTTTGACGCCGGTGAATTGTTGATTGAAAAATACATAGGACAAAGCAAAGCCCAAAAATTATTCGCCGCTCAAACTGACGAAATCATAGAACAGACGCTCACTTGGCTACAACTTTCGGAGCAACATCATATTATTACTTTGGCTGACGAAAATTATCCAAAAATTTTATTGAACATCAGCGATCCGCCGACGATTATTTACGCTCGTGGAAATATTGAATTGCTGAACCATCAAGGTTTGGCGGTAGTTGGCAGCCGAAATGCTACGCCGCAAGGTTTATTAAATGCCGAAAATTTTTGTCAAGTTATCGCAAATTTTGGGCTGCCGATTATTAGCGGTTTGGCGTTGGGAATTGATTCTGCCGCTCACAAAGGAGCGTTAAAAGCCACCAACGGAGCGACTTTGGCGGTAATCGGCACCGGAATAAATCGTATGTATCCGGCATCAAATAAAAATTTGGCGTTGCAAATTTTGGAACAAAATGGTTTGATTATCACTGAATTTCCGTTGAATACATCGCCGTCACCGGAAAATTTTCCGCGTAGAAATCGCCTTATTTCTGGATTATCTTTGGGAATTTTGGTGGTTGAAGCCACGATTGATAGCGGTTCATTGATAACTGCAAAATTAGCCGCCGAACAAGGTCGCGAAGTATTTGCAATTCCGGGTTCAATTCATAGCCCGTTATCAAAAGGTTGCCATAAGTTGATTCGGCAAGGAGCAAAATTAGTGGAAACCGCAAACGATATTTTGGAAGAGTTGCGTTTTAAACCGTATGTGCCAAACATAAAAAAAGTAGAACCGAAATTAGTAATCAAAAAAGAAAACATTGAAAATATTGAAAATAATATTGAAAATATTGAAAATAATATTGAAAAAACAGAAAAAATTGAAAATGATAAAATAACAAAAGCAAAGGCAACTAATAAAAATACTAAAACGGCAACTAAAAATAAAACTAAATCAAAAACTACCAACAAAAAAACTGCTAAAAATACTATAAACAAAATTGAAAGTAATAACGAAAATAATAACGAAAATAATAACGATGATAATATAAATAAAGTATTAAATTTTATGGGTTATTCTCCTTGCACTTTGGATGAATTAGTTGAACGCACAAATATATCTGCTGCCGAAATTTTAACGCATTTATTAACATTAGAAATGCAAGGCAAAATTAGCACAATTCCCGGCGGAAGTTATCAACGATTAAATTAAATATTAAAAATATTAAAAATTTAAAAATATTAAAAATATTAACGAAATAATAATAATAAATTTCTGAGAAAGTAAATAAAAATTATGGAAACTTTTAAAAAACGTTATCAAACTTGGACTTTGCAAACTTCTGATGACCAATTAGAAAAATTAGCCTTAGAAGAAACTTTCAAAAAATTACGCTTTGAAGAAGAAGTTAATGTTTTAATATTTACTTCCAATAGTTGTGACTTGGCAATAAAATTTGCCAAAATGGGTGCAAAAATTACATTAGTAACCGAACCCGCAAAAGAAAAAATTCTGCGAAGTTTAATAGCCAAAGAAAATTTATCAGAAGCTTTTGAATTCTTAACTATGAAGCCGCAAAATAATGACAATATAAGCCAATTTATACATTTAGTAAAACATAGCAATAAAACATTTGATTTAGTATTTATTCGGCATTTTATTTGTAAAATGAATTACGCTCAAGCAGGATTTTTTTTGGAAGATATTTTACATTGCATAAAAATCGGAGCCAAACTATATATGACGACTTATGGAATACATTCTGAATTAAGTCAAAACTATCCGCATATTGAATTGCCGGTGCAAGATAGATTTTGTCCGATAGCACCGAATATTGCCAAGAAATATGATATTAAAGAGCCAATTTGTTTATACTCGGAAAGAGATTTAATTTTGTTGTTGATTGAAACCGGTTGTAGCGTTCTCCGTAGCTGGATTTCATCTTATGGAAATGTGCAAAGTGTAGCGGTCAGAATTTGATTTGGCTTTGAGTTTTTTGGCGAATAATTTCGCATAAACCGGCGTTAGTAAAACCTAAAATTTTGCATTTTTTATTATCTTTGGAACTTTCATTTTTTAATAAATCTACGATGATTCTTTGATTATTTAATTGTTGCATTTTTATAAAATCTATCACAATTATTCCGCCGATATTTCTTAATTTTATTTGCCGTAAAATTTCAGTTGCAGCAATTTTATTTATCTGCAAAATACTTTCTTCTGCGGAAAAATTTCCTTGATAGTTTTTATGATTTTCTACATTTCCAGAATTAACATCAATAACCGTTAAAGCGTTAGTCGTTTCTATAATAATATTCACGCCGTTTGACAAATAAACAATATTATTTTTTAAGTTATCTAATTGCGATTGCAAAGTTGGAAAAGTATTTTTTATAATATTTTTATCGGTGTAAATATTTTTTGGAGCAAAAGTATTTTTATAGTTTTGAATTTTGTTTTGATAACTGTTATAAATTAAATTTGGTGCAGATTTTTTATATAAATTTTGCTTTTTAATTTGCTGTTCCCATAAATTTACTAAATCTAAAATTTCTGTTGTTATCAGCGTTTTTATATTTTTATTTTGCAATAAATTTTTTGCATTACTACGAACAATAAAACCGCCAACGTTTTTATTTTTTATAACATTTTCCACGAGATTTCTCAAATTTTTTTTGGCTTTACTATCTACAATTTTTTTGGAAATATTTACTTTATTTGTTGGATTATTTTCTAACGGAAAATATACAAAATTATCACTTTCTAAACTGATTTTTTGCGTTAATAAAACGCCTTTTTCTGCTATTTGTTGGCGAACAATTTGCACCAAAATATTTTCTCCGATCGCTAAATTTTTATGCGAACTAATCAAATTATCTTGTGGTAAAAAACCTAATTTTGTATCGCCGATATTTATAAAAGCAACCGCTAATTCTTTGATTATTCTTTCCACTTTTCCAAGATAAATATTGCCAACATTAAAGCCATCAAAATCTGCAATTTCTATAATATTATTTATCAAATTTTGTTGGTTTAATTCAATCAATTTGTCATCAATAATAAGTAAATTTTTGTGCATTTTTACGCATTTTCTTCTAAAAAAATTATTTAAAATCTCGTGGAAAAATATTATAAAAATATTATAAAAATATTATAAATATTATATAAACAAACTTAAATTAAAACTTAAACTCAAAATTATTAACTATTAACACAAAAATAAAAATATATGTTTGCTGAACGAGTTATTTCCGGTATGCGTCCAACCGGCTTATTACATTTGGGGCATTATCACGGCGTTTTGAAAAATTGGGTGCAATTACAAAACGAATATCCTTGCTTATTTTTCGTCGCCGATTATCACGCCTTGACCACGCAATATGAAGACCCAAAAATCATCGCCCAAGCAAGTTTAGATATGGTTATTGACTGGTTAGCCGCCGGAGTTGATCCCGAAAAAGCAATTTTATTCATACAATCGCAAGTGCCTCAACACGCCGATTTAAACTTGTTGTTGGCTATGATGACGCCGCTTTCCTGGTTAGAACGCGTCCCCACTTATAAAGATCAAATTGAAAAATTAGCGTCAAGTGGCAAAGATTTAAGCACTTACGGCTTTTTGGGCTATCCGTTATTGATGTCCGCCGATATTTTGTTATACCGAGCAAACCGCGTTCCGGTCGGCGAAGACCAAATTCCGCACGTGGAATTCACCCGCGAATTAGCACGACGCTTCAACCATTTATACGGCAAAGAACCCGATTTTGAGCAAAATGCTCAAATAGCCATCAAAAAATTAGGCGGCAAAAAAGCCCGTTTATACAAAGAATTACGCGAAAAATTCCAAGAACAAGGCGATAAAGAAGCCGTAGAAAAAGCCCACGCTTTGCTTAACGAAACTCAACATTTATCAGCCATAGACCGCGAACGCTTGTTTGGCTACATTGACGGCGGCGGAAAAGTTATCTTGGCGGAACCGGAAGCGTTATTGACCACAGCGTCTAAAATGCCCGGCTTGGACGGTCGTAAAATGTCAAAGTCGTATAACAATACCATTACACTGCGAGATTCCGAGCAAGAAATCAGCAAGAAAATCAAAGCAATGCCAACGGATACGCAGCGTGTGCGACGCAACGATCCAGGAAATCCGGAACGCTGTCCGGTTTGGCAATTACACCAAGTTTATTCCGACGACGCTTGTAAAAAATGGGTTTGTGAAGGCTGTCAAACGGCTGCCATTGGTTGTTTAGATTGTAAGCAGCCGCTGATAGACAAAATCTTGGAACAACAAAAACCTATGCAAGAAAAAATCAAAATTTATTCTCAAAATCCGAATTTGGTGCATAAAATTTTGGCGGACGGAGCTCAAAAAGCCGAAGAGTTGGCAAATCAAACAATGCGAGATGTGCGTCAGGCAATGGGTTTGGTCAAAAATTAAAAATAATAAAAAAACAAATTTTCCACGAGAATTCTTAAAAAATTTTCAAAAAATATTTTTAAAATCTCGTGGAAAATTTTAAAAAAATACTCAAAAAGGATAATAATTATGAACGCAACTATTTCTTTACAAAATATAGATAATTCTTTGTTAAATGCGATCCGTTCGGTGATTAAACTGCGTCCGGAAGTCAAATGTAGAATTTCTAAAAAAAAATGAACGTGATGATTTGTATTGTTTTGACGAAGTCGCCGCAAAAATTCAAGAAGAATTAGCTCAAACCAAAGCTGATTTTTTGGCTGGGAAAATTAGAGAGTTTGATTGTGCCGCAGATTTCAGAAAGGCAGTAGAAAATGGCGAAATTTAGAAAATTTTTAGCAAAAATAAGAATAAAAATAAAAATAAAAATAACAAATTTCCACGAGAAATCTTAAAAATTTTCCAAAAAATATTTTTAAAATCTCGTGGAAAAAATTTAATGCAAAAATATTAAATATTAAATATCAAATATTAAATATCAAATATTAAATATCAAAAAAATTTATGTCCTTGTTTGCAATAATTTTGTGGTTATTGAATGTTACGGTTGATACTTTGGGGCAATTAACTTTCAAATTTGCCGCCGTTGATGCCGATAAAAAAATTAACAATGAAAATAGTAATAACGCGAACAATTTTGCTTATTGGAAAAAATTATTATTGCGTCCGTATATTTGGATTGGTGTGGCGTTTTATATAGCCGAATTTGTGGTTTGGTTATGCTTTTTATCGCAAGTTGAATTGTCGGTTGGAGTTATGTTAGGTTCCATAAATATCGTGATTTTAATGCTACTTGGACGCATATTTTTTGCCGAAGTGTTAAGTTTTTGGCGAGTTTTGGGAATACTTTTAATTTCTATTGGAGTTGCAGTAGTCGGATTTGGAAGTAGTTTGTAAAAAATAACAAAAAATAACAAAAAATAACAAAAAATAACAAAAAATAACAAAAAAATACATTTTTTATTATGGAAAATAGCAAGAAGTCAGCAAAATTTTATATAATAGGTTTTTTGTTGTTAATGAGTTTAGATACTTTTGCTCAAATTAGTTTTAAAAACGCATCGGCAGTCGTAGAACCTTTTGTAATAAATGTAGATTTCTTTGTCAGAATATTATCTAATATTTGGGTTTATGGAGCGATAGCAGGTTATATCGGATCCTTTATAATTTGGATGACTTTGCTGAAATATGCACCGGTTGGAGCATCTTTTGCAGCTTCTCATTTGGAAATAGTAAGCGTTACAATTGTTTCATATTATTTATTCAATGAACCTTTGAATAATTACAAAATAATCGGCGGGGTTTTGATTTTGTTAGGGGTTTTATGTTTGGCAAAAGATGAAGAACAACACGAGAATAATAAAGCATAATAAAGCATAAAAAAATCTAAAAAAAGCATAAAAGTAAAGGAAAAAATTTTGCCAAGAGAAATTCCACCAACATCAGGATTAAGATTAACAATAATGATTTTAATCAAAGCTTTCGCAATATTTTTGTATGTGATTTTTTCAAAAAAAATATTTAATTTCTCGTGGAAAAATAGCGATAGTAATAAAAATAGTTTATTAGAAAATAAATTACAAAAAATATTAAATTTGCCAAATGAAATTTTAATTACTAATTCTGGGACAGTGGCGTTAATTATTGCTTTGAAAACATTATCAAAATTATATCCAGCACAAAATTTAGTAATTTTACCTGCTTATAGTTGTCCGTTGTTATTATTTGCATTTGCTATACATTTGCCAAATCTGAAAATTTTGTTATGTGATACCAAAAAAGATAGTTTTAATTTTGATTTTTTACATTTGCAGTTGTTAATAAAAAGTGAGGAATATAAACATAAAATTTTAGCCGTAGTCCCAACACATTTGGGCGGCGAAATTTTGAATTTAAAGCAATTAAAAACTTTGGTAAATAATATAAACAATAACAAACGTAACAACAAAAATAAAATATTTATAATTGAAGATGCCGCTCAAAGTTTGGGCGGAAAAGATTTTGCCGGAAATAGTGTTGGTTTGCAAGGCGATATAGGTTTTTTTAGTTTAGCGGTCGGCAAAGGTTTGACTATGTTTGAAGGCGGAGTTTTGTTTTCTAAAAATAAAAAATTGACCGAATTACTAAAAATAGAAAATGCTAAAATACAATTTAGTTGGCGGTGGAATTTGCAAAGAATTATAGAATTGTTGGCATATTTTGTAGTTTATCGTCCGAGTTTGTTGTATTATTTTCACGGCAAAAATATTATAAAGTCTTTGCAAAAAAATGATTTGATTGCTGCTTGTGCTGATGATTTTGACGAAACTTCTGTGCCTTTGCATAAAGTGGATTTGTTGCGTAAAATTATAGCGTTTGTGGCTTGTGATAATTTAAAATTATATTGGGAAAATAATATAAACACAGCAAAGATTAACAAAAATTTATTATTAACAAATTTGAAAGTAAATACAAAAATTATAAATACTAAAAATAATAATACTTATCCTTTTTTAATGTTATTATGTGAAAATGAAAGTATTAGAAATAAAATTTTTTATACATTAGCAATGCAAAATTTAGGCGTTAGTATTTTATTTGCTAATAGTTTAAATAATTATAAAAATGATGGAAATTATGAAAAACTTTATCAACAAAACTTGATTATAAATTTAAACAATATAAAATATAATAATAACAATTTTGAAAATGCTAATAATTTTGCTAAAAGAGTTTTAATAATAACAAATTCTGAATTTTTAAGCGAAAATAATTTGAATTTAATAATACAAAATATCAATAAAATTAAATATAACTAAATATAACTAAATATAAATAAATATAAATAAATAATTGCAAAAAAACTATGATTAGAAAAACTAAACCAAAACCACCTGTTGAAGAAAAACCAAATGATTATTCCACTTCTTTTGTTATAGAATCACCTTATTACGCAGATTTGTTTGATAAGTTTTTGCCCGGAAATTTTACTCCGGCTCACGGCTTGAAAAAACATAATATAAGTGGTTTTGTTTTGAATAAATATGATTTACTAACTACATTAAGTGCCAAAAATTTAGAAAGTATTAGTAGTTTTCCATTGTTTGAATTTTTGCGTCATTTATTCGTTTGGAAAGCTTTATTTATTGGCTCTACTATTACTGAATTTTGCCCTTTAAACTTCTCAAAACTTGAAAAATTTCCAGCAGAAGATACTAGTAATAAAACTACTTCTCTGCAAAACTTTTTTGATTTGTTAGATACTATTGCAGAAGAAAAAGATATAAAAATAAATATTATTAAAGATTTGCCAGATATAGTAAAAGATACTAATGAAGTGCCGTTTGTAGAAGCCGAAAATTTTGAGTATTTACAACATTTTGAAAAATTCGCCAAGGCAAATGATTATTTCAAAATTTCCGGTCAAGCATTGGCTTATGTTCCGATAACTTTTAAAAGTATAGATGAATGGTTAAATACCCGTAGTTCTTCACGAAAACAAGATTTAAAACGTAAATTTAAAAAGCAAGATGAACTGATTATTAAAACTTTACCAATAGGCAATAATTATTTTGCTGATGAATCTTTTTTGGCTAATTTTTATGAATTATATGAAGAAGTTTTTAAGCAAAGTGAAGTGCATTTTGATAAATTAACTTATGAATTCTTTAAAGGTTTTTTATGTAATAAAAATATCAGAGGCGAAGTTTTTTTATATTATACAAAAGAAGATAAACCAGAGTTAAAAAACAATTTGTTAGGCGTTAATATTTGTTTGATAGAAAATAATATTTTGATTGATAAATATATTGCGATGTCTTATCCATTGGCGAGAGAATATAATTTATATTTTGTCAGTTGGAAAGTTAATTTGGAATATGCGATTGAGAACAAACTTAAGTATTATATTGCCGGTTGGACTGACCCGAAAGTAAAGGCATCTTTGGGTGCAAAATTTACGCAAACTTGTCATTATGTAAAAATCATATCGCCGATTACCAGAATGTTATTTTCTCCATTCAAAAGTTATTTTGAAGGCGATAAAAATACATTAGAAGACTTGAAAAAATAACAAAAATTAGCAATAATAATGACAAAAATTTCATCGCCTATATGTTTAAATTTAGATAATTCTCTGTTATTTCCTATTGCTGAAAATAACAAAGATAAAGTATTTAATTTAAGCGAACAATGGCAGGAATTATTACGCTTTTATACGTCGTGGAAAGTATTTAATCAATGGCAAAATTTTTTACAAAATAATATTTTTAATGGCAACAACAATAAAAATATTTTCCACGAGATTTCTCCGATTTTTTTTGGCAGCGGCGATTTTCATCATTTGACTTATAGTTTTTTGAAATTTATAAATGATAATAACAATAATAAGCAAACTAAAATTACTTTGATTGTTTTGGATAATCATCCAGATAATATGCGATTTCTGTTTGGAATCCATTGCGGTTCTTGGGTTTATCACGCCGCAAAATTAGATATAATCAAAGAAATTTATGTGTTAGGAATAACTTCTGCTGATATTAGTTTTTCGCATAGTTATGAAAATCACTTGACTCCTTTTTTACGCAAAAAATTACATTATTGGTCAATTAACAAATCGGCAAGTTGGCTAAAATTTATTTTGCGAAATAATCAGCAACAATGTTTTACTTCTGCGGATGATTTAGTAAAAACTTTTGCTAAAAAGTATAATCAAAATCTCGTGGAAAATAAGCAAAGTTATGTTTATTTATCCATAGACAAAGATGTTTTGTCTGAACAATTTTTGACCACAAATTGGGATCAAGGCGTGTTTAGTGAAACAAATTTGTTAGATATTATTAAATTAGTAAAAAATGATTTAGTCGGCGTTGATATTTGCGGTGAATTTTCAAATTATACTTATAAAAGTAAGTTCAAAACTTTTTTAAGTAATTTGGATGGACAAGATTTAAACATACAAAAAAATATCAAAGAAATTCATTTGCAACAACAAACATTAAATCAAAAAATATATTCAACTTTATTAACTTTTTAACTTTTTAACTTTTTAAATTTTAAATTTTAAATTTTCAAAATTTTATGGATTTACAAACTCATCATTTTGGTTTTCCTTTGGAAACTGTAATTATCTTTTTTGCCGTCGTTTTGTTGTCGATTTATTTAGATTTATTCGCACACAAAAATAGCAAAGAAATCTCCGTTGCTGATTCTGCAAAATGGTCTGCGTTTTGGATTATCTTGGCGATGGGATTTTATGCTTACTTGGGCTTACGTTTTAATTGGGAGTGGGCAGATTTATATCTCGCCGGATATGCTTTGGAAAAAAGTTTGTCCGTTGATAATTTAATGGTCTTTATGGCGATTTTTGCGTCATTTGGTATCAAAGGAATTTTGCAGCACCGAATTTTATATTGGGGCATTGTCGGAGCGTTAGTTTTACGGGCGATTTTTGTCGCCATTGGCACCGAATTATTTTTCGCCTCGCCGTATGTTGGCTTTATTTTTGCGGCGTTTGTAATCTGGAGCGGCATAAAAATGCTACAAAGTTCGGGCAATAACGACGATGAAGAACTGACCGATTATTCGCAACATTGGAGCGTGAAATTAACCGGAAAATTTTCGCCGATTTATCCAAAATTATTTGCGGAAAAATTTTTCGTCAAAGCCAAAGAATTAAGCCAGTCAGAATTAGCCAACGTCACGCGTCAAGGAGCATTTTACGCAACTCCGGCGTTTTTATGCTTGATGGCGATAGAAACTTCGGACATCGCTTTTGCATTTGATTCAGTTCCGGCAGTAATCGCCGTAACGCAAGAGCCGTTGTTGGTTTATGCAGCTATGATTTTCGCGATTTTGGGTCTGCGGAGTTTATATTTTGTGTTGGCTGCTTTGACCAAATATTTGGTGCATTTGGAAAAAGCGGTGATCGTGTTGCTATTTTTCATCGGAGCCAAAATGGGAATTCAGTCCTACAATCACGCCATAGCGGACAGCGGAATTCATATCTCGCCGTCGTTGAGTTTATACATTGTTTTGGGAACTTTGGCGGCTGGAGTAATTGCGTCATTATTATTTCCTGGCGAAAAAGAATAAAGCAAATTTCAAAAAATATTTTTAAAATCTCGTGGAAAATCGTTTTATCAACATTTTTCCACGAGTTTTTATGAAAAATTTTCAGCATTTACAAAATCTAAAAAATTTACTCCCAACTTTTTTAAATATTTTAGGCAATAAACAAAATTTATTATTGACTGAAATCGCCGATAAAAAGCCATATTTGACGGATCAACGCAATCGTTATAACGGAAATGCTTTGGCAGTTATATTTCCGGAAAATAAAGAGCAAATCATAGAAATCATCAAACTTTGCCAACAACATAACATAAAAATTATTCCACAAGGCGGCAATACGAGTTTATGCGGTGCAGCAACGCCAGATTCAGCGGAAAATAATGTGCTGATAAATTTAGCCAAAATGAATCAAATTTTGGCGGTCAATGCCGATAATTTCACGCTCACCGCTCAAGCCGGAGCCACGTTGTTAGAAATCCAACAAGCCGCCGAGCGTCAAAATCGTTTATTTCCGCTATCGTTGGCGTCGGAAGGCAGTTGCCAAATCGGCGGGAATTTAAGCACCAACGCCGGAGGAATTCACGTTTTGAATTACGGAATGATGCGTGATTTATGCTTGGGTTTGGAAGTTGTGCTGCCAAATGGCGAGATTTTTAATCATCTTTTGGGTTTGCGGAAAGACAATTCCGGTTATGCTTTGCAACAATTATTTATTGGTGCGGAAGGCACTTTGGGAATTATCACGGCGGCGACTTTGCGATTATTTGCCTTGCCGAAAGATACTTACACAATTTGGTTAGATGTTGCAAATTTGCCGACTGCGATCAGTATTTTAAATTTAATGCGAAATGCGTTTGACTTTAATTTATCGGCGTTTGAAGTTATCAATAAAAATGCTTTGTTAAAGGTCAAAAATAATATTAGTGATATACAAATTCCGGAGGAATTTTCAAATAAAAAAACTGAAAACTCGTGGAAAATTTTGGCAGATATAAATATATTTGAAAATGCTGTTAATGAGTTTAATAATGCAGAAAATATTGAACAATGGTTATATAAAAATTTATATGAAAATGCAAATACAAACGCAAATTTTGATATCTTAAATATAGTTATTCCGCAAAATAAATTACAGCAGCAACAACTTTGGAAAATTCGTAAAAGTATTTCTGAAGCTCAAAAGAAATCCGGCATAAGTTTAAAACACGATATTTCTTTACCGATTGATGTAATTCCTGATTTTATCAAGCTTTGCGGACAGCAATTAAATAGTCATTTTCCGGATATAAATATTGTTACTTTTGGACATTTGGGCGATGGAAATTTACATTATAATTTGTCTTTTGATGACGAAGTAAAGCAACAAAATTTATTATTACCAGAAAATCAACAACTTGCTCATAATATTGTGCATAATCTTGTTAATGAATTTAATGGAAGTATTTCTGCTGAACACGGAATCGGACAATTTAAAATCAATGAATTAACAAAATATAAAAGTCAAGTAGAATTAAATTTGATGAAGCAAATCAAAAAAGTATTTGATCCAAATAATATTATGAATCCAAATAAAATTTTTATTAGTGATTAAATTAGTAATAATTTTAGTAAAAACCAAAAATAATTTTAAAAATCTCGTGGAAATTAGCAAAAATATTTTATGGAACATAATAATAGTAATGATTTTAGTGAAAATATTAGTCAAAATATTAGTCAAAATATTAGTCAAAATATTAGTCAGCAAAATAGCAATTCCAAAAAATTCCGTTTAGATCCTCAATATATTTATCAAGTCGGCGGTGCAATTCGCGATAAATTATTAAAAACCAAGCCCAAAGATATTGATTATGTCGTGGTGCATTATGGCGTTGATGATATGTTAAAAGCCGGATTTTTCCAAGTCGGCAGAGAATTTCCGGTGTTTATTCATCCAAAAACTAAATGCGAATACGCTCTCGCCAGAATTGAGCGGAAAAGTGGCGTAGGTTATCGCGGCTTTGAGTTCGTGGTCGGCAAAAATATTTCCATTGAAGATGATTTGCGACGGCGTGATTTGACTATCAATGCGATGGCTCAAAACGTAAAAACAAAGAAAATTATTGATCCATACGGCGGACGCAAAGATTTAAGAAATAAAACCCTACGCCACGTAAGCGAAGCATTTGCCGAAGATCCGGTCAGAATTCTCCGTTTGGCAAGATTTTCCGCCCGTTATGTTGATTTTTCTATCGCTCCAGAAACCATAGAATTAGCACAAAAATTAGTAAATATCGGCGAAGTAAAACATTTATCAACCGCACGAGTTTGGATTGAAATTTCGCGTAGTTTAAAAGAACGCAGACCATCAAAGTTTTTTGTATTTTTGCAAAGTATTAAAGCGTTGGAAGATATT
The DNA here is from genome assembly GCA_004555545.1 of Dechloromonas aromatica (nom. nud.). Lineage (GTDB taxonomy): Bacteria > Pseudomonadota > Gammaproteobacteria > Burkholderiales > Rhodocyclaceae > SFHR01. Next base: position 37,959 of record SFHR01000010.1, on the reverse strand, counting down.
TCGCCATTGCTGATAAATTTGCCAAAAAAAAATATGCAATTCTCGTGGAATTTTTTGGATTCTACGGAGAAAAAATTTAGTTATCAACAGCAATTTTGTATTTTGCTAACTATTATTATTTTTGAACTTTATATTTATAATTTGCAGATTAAAAATAATGCAATAATCAACAAAAATAATGCTGAAGTATTTGCAATTTTTTATCAATGGATAGACATTATTTGCGAAAATTTTGGCGTTCCATTGAGTTATAAAAAAACTGCCGTTTTATATTTCAAAGCATTAGAATCCATCAGCATTCCGCAAGATTTTTTTATTATGCAAAATAATATTACTATGCAAGAAAAATTTATAAATGCTGAAAATCTAAAAAATTATGTAGTAAATGATTTTTTTAAATCTGCAAATAAAATCTTAAATTTCTTTGACAAATTAGATTTTTATCGTCGCAAAGATGCAATTTTAGAAATTCTACCGGTTATCAATTTATTTTTGAATTATTTGCTTAATCGTATTTTTTCTGCGGAAAATTCTATAAATATTGATTTTGGGAATAAAATGCAAAATATTTTTGATTTATATGATGCTGAATTTAATGCTTCTACGATTGCAAAAACTTTACAAAATGAAGGAAAATCGCATTTGATAAAACAAATTTTGCAAGAAGAAAAATTAAAATTCTTCTCGCAAAAACTCGTTTAGTCAAATTTTTAGTTCAAAATTTAGTCCAAAAATTAGTCAAATTTTTAGTAAATCATTTTTTTCCTTTAATTATCGGATAATTTGCATTGATCCAAGCGTTAATTCCGTCTGCCAAATTATGCAATAAAGTAAAGCCCAATTTCTTTAATTCTTTGGCGGCTCTTTGCGAACGCAAACCAGAAGTGCAATATAACAATAAAGGTTTGTCTTTTTGTAATTCTCTGATTTTATCTACATCTTGCAAAAATGTTTCCGCCGGAAAATTTTTAGCGTTCGGCAAATGTCCTTTGACAAATTCATCAAACGAGCGAACGTCAATTATTACGGCGTCTTGGCGGTTTATCAAATTCGTCGCTTCCGCCGGAGAAACTTCCAAAATTCCGGATAATTTTTGCAAAGTCAAATATACAAAAGCGGCAAAACTACCAATAAAAACAATGACTAAAAAAATTTGTTCTTTCAAAAAATCAACCAACATAATGATTATTATTAAAAAAATATTTAAGGGAATTTAATGTAAAAATTAGTTAAAAAATAGTAAAATGTTCGGAATTTATCAAATTCAAATCAAAATAAATTTTATAAATATTTTCCACGAGATTTTTATTTATTTTTTTCAAATTCTTAAAAAAATTATGCAAATAACAAATATAAAAATAAAAAATATGCAAAACATAAAAATAAAAGATAAAAAAGCAAAAGATTTATGCAAGGTTTTACGATGATTGAATTAGTCGTGGTGTAGTTTTACATAGTTATCGCACGGACTGGAATAAATAATTAAATCATAAAATTGACAATGAATAACAATAATTGTATTACTATAACTTTAACTTCGTTGTCTGAATTATCTTTTATATTAAATAACAATAACAATAAAAATGAAAATAAAAATAATATTAGTAGAGTTATCAATGATAATTTTGATTTTGATAATACTACTAATATTATTTTTGTTGAATCTGCTGACCAAGCGATTTTAATCAAACAAGAAATAGAATTTTTTAATAGTAACAGCAACAATTTTTCCGTAGAAGTTTTGTTAGATGATGAACGTTTGCCGTATGATAATTTTTTGACGCAAACTAATTTACTTTCGCAACGTTTCAAAATATTAAATTTGTTATTGCAAAACAAAATCAATGTTTTAATAGTTCCGATTTTGGCAGCATTTCAAAGATTTTCGCCACTGAATTTTTTAGCCGCTAATAGTTTTCAATATAAAGTAAATGACAAATTTGATTTGCAAAGTTTTAATCAACAAATGCAAATGGCAAATTATAGTCGCGTTAATCAAGTTGTTTCGGTCGGAGAATATGCAATTCGCGGAAGTATTGTTGATATTTTCCCAATGGGAAGTAATAATCCATTTCGTTTAGATTTGTTTGATGATGAAATAGAAACTATCAAAATTTTTGATGTTGAAACGCAAAGAAGTATTAAAAATAGTAATCAAAAAAATCAACAAAATAAGCAAAATATAATTACAGAAATAAATTTATTTCCGTTAAATGAATTCTCGTTAAACGCTGATTCCTGCGAGATTTTTTTACAACAATTTGCAAATATTTTCCACGAGAAAGATTATAAAAATTCTGAAATTTATCAGCAGATTTCCCATTTAGTAAATAAAAAAAATAGCAAAAGTAAAGTAGAAAATGATTATAATTTTTTTGCTGGAATTCAATCATATTTACCGTTATTTTTTGAAAATCTAAATACTGCAACTTTGTTTGATTATTTGCAAAGTAATGCAAATAAAAGTATAAATTTTATATTTACTAACCGCCAAAATTTGCAATTACAAATCAAAAATTTTATTGCCGATTTAGATAAACGTTATAATTTTTTGACCGTAAGTGGAAATAAATTTCTATTATCTCCAGAATATTTATATTTAACAGAAAACGAATTTTTTGATAATTTACAAAGTAATAAAAGTAATAAAAATAACAAAACTTTTGAAATACTAATTAAAAATTCGCCGGAAAATTTAAACTTAAATTCTTATAATTTAAGCATTAACAAACAAGCAAAAAATCAATTACAAAACTTACAAAATTGCATTAGTAATCTTTGCCAAAATTATCAAAATATACATTTTTTATTTTGCTGTCAATCGCCAGGACGCCAAGAAACTTTATACAATTTATTGCAACAAAATAATATAGCAAATAACCCAAAAAATATAATTACTGTTGATAATTTTGACGCTTTCTTAAAACATATTTCTAAAAACAAAAATAATAAAAATAATCCAACTTTTGCAATTACTACCGCAACAATTCAGCATAATTTTTATCATTTTTTCCACGAGAATTTAATTATTTTTTTTGACGAAAATACTATTTTTGCCAACGTCAAAAATCAACAAAATAAACAAATTAAACCGCAAAATAAACAAAATAAAAATAATAAAAATAAAGATTTTTCCATTGCCGACAAACTCATCAAAAATTTAAGCGAATTACACATCGGCGACGCAGTTGTCCATTTGCAGCACGGAGTCGGCAGATTTCAAGGTTTAGTCAAATTAGAAAATAACCCAAATAATCTAAATTCGCCAGAATTCTTGGAAATCCTTTACGCCGATAACGCCAAATTATTTGTGCCAATCTCGCAATTAGATTTGATTTCCCGCTATTCCGGTGCCGACGCCGAACACACGCCGCTCCACAAATTAGGCTCAAATCAATGGGAAAAAGCCAAACGCAAAGCCGCCGAACAAGCACACGATACGGCAGCCGAATTGCTACAACTTTACGCCAAACGTAGCGTCCAAAGCGGTCACGCCTTTGATTTTGACTGGCAAATTTATAACCGATTTTGTGATACTTTTGAATTCTCTGAAACCGCCGACCAAAATCAAGCAATTCAAGCAGTTTTGCAGGATATGCAATCACCAAAACCTATGGATCGTCTTGTGTGTGGCGATGTCGGATTTGGAAAAACCGAAGTCGCTTTACGGGCGGCATTTTGTGCTGTTCTTGCCGGCAAACAAGTAGCCCTTTTATGTCCTACCACTTTGCTGTCACACCAACATTACGAAACTTTCTGGCAACGCTTTCACCACCAAATCGTGACGCAGGAATTACAACTGCCCATAAAAATTGCCGAATTATCAAGTTTGAGTAGCAATTCCAAAAAAGAAACGCAAAATCTCGTGGAAAAAATTCAAAACGGTGAAATTGATATCGTTATCGGCACCCACAAACTCATTAGCAGCAAAATCAATTTCAAAAATTTAGGTTTGATTATCATTGATGAAGAGCATCGTTTTGGAGTTCGGCAAAAAGAACAACTCAAAGCATTACGGGCAAATGTTGATGTCTTAACGCTCACCGCCACGCCGATTCCTCGCACGTTGGCAATGAGTATGGAAGGTTTGCGTGATTTTTCAGTTATCGCTACGGCACCACAAAAACGTTTAGCAATCAAAACTTTTGTGCTACAAAGTAATAGCGAAATTATCAGAGAAGCAATTTTGCGTGAATTAAAACGCGGCGGACAAATTTATTTTGTTTATAACGATGTTGCGAGTATGGATTTAATGCTGCATAAATTAAACAAAATTTTAGAAGATACTGCCGCCAAAATTTTGATTGCTCACGGACAAATGCCAAAATCGCAGTTAGAAAGCGTTATGCGAGATTTTACAAATCAACGCGGAAATGTTTTGTTATGCTCAACGATTATAGAAACTGGCTTGGATAATCCTCACGCCAACACGATTATTATTTATAAAGCCGACAAATTTGGAATGGCTCAATTACATCAATTACGCGGACGTGTTGGGCGTTCATATCATCAAGCATATGCATATTTGTTTATAGAAAATGAATTTAAGCATTTAACTAAACAAGCACAATCACGCTTGGAAGCAATTCAGCAATCGGACGATTTGGGTGCTGGGTTTTATTTGGCAATGCACGATTTAGAAATTCGTGGAGCCGGTGAAGTTTTGGGCGATAATCAATCTGGAGCTATGCAGGAAATAGGTTTTAGTTTATATACCAAAATGCTAAAAAAAGCGGTTGATTATTTGCAGAATAATGGTGAAGTAAATGGAGATTTGTTGAATATTTATAGTTATGAAAATGTAACGGAAATAAATTTACATACGCCGACTTTGTTGCCGGAAAATTATTGCGAAGATATTCACGAGCGTTTGACTTTATATAAACGTTTATCTGACGCAAATTCTGAAGAAGAATTGATTTTATTACAAGAAGAATTTATTGATAGATTTGGCAAATTACCACCAGCAGCACAGGCTTTGATTATTTATCACAAGATAAAATTATTAGTTAGCAAATTAAAAATCAACAAAATTGATATAACAAATAACGCCATAACTTTACAATTCACTAACGATAGTTTTGCGGAAAATTCAATATTATCAATGCCAAAAATAATACAATTACTACAAGCAAAAAATTCGCAATTCAAAATACTCAACGACAGCAAAAGTAATAAAAATAGTAGCCAAAAATTAAAATATTTTTGTGACGTAAATCAAGGAGAAATTTTATTAAATGTGTATGATAAATTTTTGGCAATCCAAAATTTAATAAAAAAAATAATTAAATAAAATAAAAATTTAATTTTGTAATAAGATTTTGTAACATAAAATTTGTTTTCTATATTTATTTAATAACTATAACTCAAAATGAAATTACCAAAGCAAAGAACCCCAAAAGAATTAGCATTTCAGCGGAAATTAAAACGCTGTTTTGATATTTTTTTGTCTATTTTTGCAATGCTAATTTTGTTTATTCCGCTACTATTTCTCTGCATTTGCATAAAAATTTCAGCTCCGAAAGAATCCGTTTTTTACTGGTCAAAACGCATCGGCAAATTTAATCGTCCGTTCAATATGCCAAAATTTCGCAGTATGTATTCCACCGCTCCAGAAGTGGCAACAAGTTTATTGCAAGATCCGCACTCACATTTGACGCCGCTCGGTTCATTTTTACGCCGTTCCAGCTTGGACGAATTGCCTCAACTTTGGAGCATTCTCAAAGGCGATATGAGTTTTGTTGGGCCACGTCCGTCGTTGGAAAGCGAAGTAGAATTAAATGAATTACGCAAAAAATACGGTGTTTTTGATTTGACTCCCGGTTTGACCGGCTGGGCACAAATCAACGGACGCGATGAATTATCGCTCACAGAAAAAGTTCAACGCGAGGCTCAATATCTGAAAGTGCAATCATTTGCATTTGATTTGAAAATTATTTGGGATACGTTTTGGTATGTTTTGCATAGAAAAGATATTTCGCATTAAAAGTGATAACAGATAACAAATTTCCACGAGATTTTTCAAAAAATTTTTGAGATTTCTCGTGGAAAATTAAAACTATTATTTTTTTTACAAATTTATAAATTACGAATTTACAAAATCATTCCAAATATTTTGCATAGTATTTTGAAAATTTTGTGCAAATAAATTTGCATCACATAACGGAGAATTTTTCATCTGTTCGCGTAAATGCAAACGCAAATCATTTAATTGCTGTGGATTTTGTAAAAATGTATTTGCTAGTTTTATAGCTTTTTCCACGTATTCATTTTCGTTATGGCAAACCCAATCATTCAAACCTACATTTTGCAGACAAGACGCCGATAAACGCGATGCCATCAAATTTCCGCATAAAGTCAAAATCGGAACGCCTTGCCATAATGCTTCGCAAGTTGTAGTGCCGCCAGAAACCGGAAAAGTATCCAAAATGAAATCAAATTTTTCATAAGCCGCCAAATATTCAGCGTGATCGTGATTACAAATTAAATTTATTTTGGAAATATCAACATTGTATTTGGCAAATTTTTGGAAAACCCTTTGTTTTAAAGTTTCGTCTATAAACTGAAATCGCACCCAACAAAATTGCGAATTCGGCAAGGAATTTAAAATTTTTGCCCAAGTTTTTATAACATTTTCATTGACTTTGTTGATATTTTGGACGCTACCAAAAGTTATGAAATTATTTTTTAATAATGGAGTTTCTTTGACTTTTGGCGTATTTTCGGGCGGCGTATAAACTAACCAAATATTTTGAAAACGCAAAAATTTTTCGCAAAATTGCTGCTCTAAATTTTCTGAATTTTTAGGAATTAAAAAATTATCTCCGGCAAAATAATCCATACTTGCAACGCCGCTGGAACCGAGCCAACCGATCCAAGAAATTTGAATCGGAGCCGGTTTTAAGGCAAACATTTGCAGACGATTCAACGCCGTATGTCCGGATAAATCAAACAAAATTTGAATTTTATCAGCATAAATTTTGTTAGCCGTTTGCAGGTCATCCAAATTATAAATATCTGTCCAAGCCCGTGCTAATGCTTTGATTTTTAAAGTGATTTCATCAGTTTGTTTGCAGTTGTTATAAAAATAAAAATCAAACGTAATTTTTTTAATTTTTTTATCTTGCGAAGTTTGCAAATTTTGTAAAGCATTCAACAAACCTAACAAAAAATAACTGCTCGGATGAGCTTTGAAATCGCCAGAAACAAATCCGAGCTTTAAATGTAAGCGTTTAGAATTTTTTGGATTTTTGTATTTGGAAAAATCAAACTGCGGCGATAAATGTAAATTTTTCACGAGAAATTTTGCATAATTTTTGGCGTTATCGCCCATTTGTTGTGGCGTAGTTCCGTAACGATAATTATCTAAAAATAATTTGGTTTCCAAAATTTTTTGCTGAATTCTCGTGGAAAAATTTGCGTTTTGTGATTTTTGTTGTAATTGTTGTAATTGTTGTAATTTTTGTAAATATGAGTTGGCAATTTCCGGTTCGCCGATATTCAAAAAATTCCATAACAAAGAAGTCAAAATTTGTTCGTATAACTTAAAAAGCATTTTTGGGTAAGAAATAAAAAAGTAAAAAAGTAAAAAAGTAAAAAAGTAAAAAAATAAAAATAAAAATAAAAATAAAAAATTTCCACGAGAATTCTAAAAAAATTTTTGGAAATCTCGTGGAAAAAAGAAAAGGAAAAATTTATATTTTTACTTTAATTTTTTATTTCTATAAAAGACCAAATTTTTTCAAAGCATCTTCAACGCCTTTGCCGTATGCTGGATCGCATTTGGTGCAGTTGTCTATATGACGGCGTTTTATTTCTACCGGAGCGTCATCCAAAGCACGTGCCGTATTTTCAAACAAGCGTTGTTTTTCTTCGGCAGAGAATAAGTTAAATAATGCTCTCGGTTGTGAGAAATAATCATCATCATCTTCGCGATAATTGAAATGATCAGCGTAAGCATCAATTTTTAACGGCGGTTCTCTGAAATCTGGTTGTTCTTGCCATTCGCCGTAAGAATTTGGCTCGTAACCAAGCGTAGAACCAAAGTTGCCATCAACACGCATAAAGCCGTCGCGGTGATAACTATGCACCGGACAACGTGGAGCATTTACCGGAATTGAACTGTGATTTATGCCCAAACGATAACGTTGTGCATCGCCGTAAGAGAATAAACGTCCTTGCAACATTCTGTCTGGCGAGAAACCGATTCCTGGAACTACATTGGCTGGATTGAACGCAGCTTGTTCAACTTCGGCAAAATAGTTTTCCGGATTGCGATTTAATTCAATAACGCCAACTTCTATCAGCGGATAATCTTTATGTGGCCAAACTTTGGTCAAATCAAATGGATGATACGGAACTTTGGCTGCATCTTCTTCCGGCATAATTTGAACGTATAAAGTCCATTTAGGGAAATCACCTTTTTCAATGGCGTAGAACAAATCGCGTTGGTGTGATTCACGGCATTTAGCGATAGTTTGTGCGGCTTCTTCATCCGTTAAATTTTTGATGCCTTGTTGAGTTTTCCAGTGGAATTTAACCCAGTAGCGTTTATTGTCCGGAGAAATAAAGCTGAAAGTATGTGAGCCAAAGCCGTGCATATGGCGATAAGTTGCCGGAATACCGCGATCAGACATCACAACGGTAACTTGGTGCAATGCTTCTGGCAAGTTAGTCCAAAAGTCCCAGTTATTTTTGGCAGAACGCAAGTTAGTTTTAGGGTCACGTTTTACAGCGTGATTCAAATCCGGGAATTTCAACGGATCACGCATAAAGAAAACCGGAGTATTGTTTCCAACTAAATCCCAGTTACCTTCTTCAGTGTAAAACTTGATAGCAAAACCACGAATATCGCGTTCAGCATCAGCAGCACCGCGTTCTCCGGCTACGGTTGACATACGCGAAAAAATCGGAGTTTGTTTGCCGATTTGGCTAAAAATTTTGGCTTTGGTGTATTTGGTGATATCGTGAGTCACCGTGAAAGTTCCATAAGCACCAGAACCTTTGGCGTGCATACGGCGTTCTGGGATTACTTCGCGGTCAAAGTGAGCGAGTTTTTCCAAGAACCAAACGTCTTGCAAAAGTTGAGGGCCGCGTTTTCCGGCGGTCATAATATTGTTGTTATCAGGCACCGGAGCACCGAATTCGGTGGTTAATTTTTGCATATTGTGAAAAGGGCATTTAGATTCGGACATACAATTACCTCTATAAAAAAAATAAAAAAACTCAAATTTGAATGAAAATAAAAAATCAAAGAACTTAAAAAATTAGCTTAAATTTAGTATTTAATTATTTAATTATATTGAACAATTTAATTATTTAATTAAATTTAAATTTATTTGATTGTAATAGTTAAAAACTATTAAAATCAAATTATTTTTTAGTATTAACAATATTTAAAAAATTTATTAAAAATTAAATAAAAAGTTCAATGATTTTCAAAAATTTTCGCTGATTTTTTAGTAAAAAACGTAAAAAAATTCCACGAGAAATTTCAAAAAATTTTTGGAATTTCTCGTGGAAAATTTGTTTTGGTTTTATGTTTTTATGCTTTTATACTTTTATACTTTTATACTTTTATACTTTGATATTTTTCAAATATTTTATAGAAGCGTTCATCATTACTTTTGCTAATTTTTCTTGAAAACTTGCATTGCGTAAATTCTTTTCTTCTAAGGGATTTGATATAAACGCAGTTTCTATTAAAACCGATGGAATATCAGGCGCTTTTAATACTGCAAAACCGGCTTTTTCTACATTATTTTTATGCAAAGTATTGATGGACTTCAAGCCATTTAATAAGTAATTTGCAACTTTATTACTTTCGTTGATTGTGCCGGTTTGTGATAAATCTAATAATGTTTGTGTCAAAAATTTATCGCCGTTAGTGTTGATATTTAGTCCGCCAATAATATCCGCTTGATTTTCTTTTTTTGCCATTAGTTTTGCCAACGTAGAAGACGCACCTTTTTCCGACAAAATAAATACCGAAGATCCTTTGGCTTCTGGTTTAGTCCAAGCGTCTGCGTGAATAGATAAAAACAAATCAGAGTTATTTTTTCTGGACTTAGTAACGCGAGTTCCAAGCGGAATAAAATAATCAGAATCACGCGTCAAAAAGCATTTAATATTTTGTTTAGTTAGCATAGTTTGCAACTTTTTAGCGATTTGTAAAGTAACATTTTTTTCTTTGGTTCCCATAGCTCCGATTGCTCCGGGATCTTCACCGCCGTGACCGGGGTCTAATGTAACAATTAGTTTGCGACCACTTTTTTTACTAGTTTTTACTGCAGCCGATTTATTTTTATTACTACTGCTATTATTTTTTTCGGCATATACTTTCTCGGATTTCAGAGAGTAAATATCAATTACTAAACGATGCTTATAATTTTCTATGGGTTGTAAAGTGAATAACTGCGGCTTTATTTTTTGTTTTAAATCAATAACAATTCGCACCGTAGTTGGCGTAAATTGTCCGGCACGTAAAACTTTGATATAAGGGTCGTTATGCTTGATTTGATTGCGCATATTTTTCAAAACTTTATCAAAATACACATCATCAACATCAACAACTAATCGGTCAGGATTAGATAACATAAATTGATTATAGGAAAGTTTTTTGTTGCTTTCAATGGTTATTCTTGTATAATCTTCCGCAGGCCAAATTCTCACGGCAAGAATATTATATTTTTCAGCTGCTATGGCGAGATTACTATTTCCATTACTACTTAAATTTTTTACGGCAAATAATAAAACAACGGGAGCCAAAAAAGTATTTTTCAAATGTTTTCTTTTGCTATTACTTATTGCGATATTTTGATTATTGTTATTATGTTTTTTATTGTTAGCAAAAATTTTTTTCCACGAGTTTTTAATTAAATTTTTTAGATTTCCTATGCGTTTGATTGAATTTATTTTTTTAAATTTTGCAAGTTTTCTAAACATAATTTTCCCTTTTCAGAAATAGCGTTGATGTTTATATTACGTAAATTTTCGTTTTCGTTCTCGTTCTCGTTCTCGTTTTCGTTTATGTATTCAAAATTGAAAATTATATCAGCAGTCGGCAAAATAGTTTTTACATTTTCACTCCATTCACTGAAACATAAATTATTTTGTTGATTGAAATAATCTTCAAAACCATAATCATAAAAATCTTGCGGATTTTGAATTCTATAAAAATCAAAATGGTTAATATTAATATTTAAGTTATTTATTGAATATGTTTCTAAAACGGAATAAGTTGGACTTTTTACATTGCCTTTGAAACCCAAACTATGTATAAAATTTTGCATAAAAAACGTTTTACCGGCACCCAAGTTTCCATTTAAGAAAACATTTAAAAAATTATTAGTCAGCTGATTTTTTTCCGTCAAATAAAGTATATTTTTTGCAAAATTTTCGGCTAATAATTGCACAAAATTTTGATTACTATTATTAAAATTTAAAGTCAAAAACATAAATAAAAATATAAATAAAAATATAAATAAAAATACAAATAAAAAATAAAAAAATGAAAAATATAAATTTCAAAAATGTTGATATTTTAGAAAATTTGAAAATTTTAGCCACTGATTTTGGCTTCATTGACTGCAAAATTTTAGATTTGCAAAGTTTATATTTTGACGAAAATTTTCAAAAAAATGCTGAAATTTCCAAAAAAAATTTTGAAAATCTCGTGGAAAAAATTGCTCAAAACGCTTTATTAAACAACGGATTACATTATTTGACTGCTGAAAATACCAAACAAATTCGCTACGACTTTTCGGCAAATTTATTGCTCCCAAACGCAAAATTTTTGCTGATTTTTGCTCTGCCGTATGTTGGCAAATCGCAGTTGCAAAAATATCTGCAAAATCCGCCAAAAGTGGCTTTACACGCCGTTGGTCGCGATTATCACAAAATTGTTCGTAGCAAATTAAAACAATTTTGGAACTTATGTTGCCAAAAATTTTTTGATAATTCAGCCGCAAATTTTAGAATTTTCTGCGATTCCACGCCGATTTTGGAGAAATTTTTCGCTCAAATTTGCGAACTCGGTTGGCTTGGCAAAAATAATCTCATAACAAATAAGCACTATGGAAATTTATTCGTTATCGGTGGAATTATTACTACTTTGGAATTAGATAAATATATACAAAATGGCATAATAAAAACGCCAAAATTTGCTAAAAATCATTGCGGAAAATGTCAAAAATGTATTCAAAATTGCCCAACTCAAGCCTTGCAAATTGATAAAAATCAGCGAGTTCAATTTTTGCCGGAACGCTGTTTGGCGTTTTATCTCAATGAATTTCACGGCGAATCTGCGGAAATTCCGCCGGAAATCCGCAGCAAAATCAACGGCAAAATTTACGGCTGCGACGATTGCATCAGCGTTTGTCCGTTTAATCGCTTTGTGCCGTCGGACGAGTTCATCAGCAAAGATTTTGCCGACAAATTTAATCAGCAAAATTTGCAAGAATTATTAACTTGGGACGAAAATGATTTTCTCAAAAACACGGAAGGAAGCGGTTTAAGGCGGCTTGGATTTGCACGTTGGCGACGCAATTTATTATTAAGCAAAAAATAAAAATAAAAATAAAAATAAAAATAAAAATAAAAAATATCCACGAGATTTCCAAAAATTTTTTTAGATTTCTCGTGGAATTTTTGCTTTATTTTTTATTTTTTATTTTTATAACAATTTTTCCCAAATTCCTTGATGCTTCAACTCTGGCGGAATTTTTGGTGCATTGCCGATATCTACTTTGCTTTCTTTTGGCGAGTGAAAATCCGAACCGCAAGAAACCGCCAAACCAAGATAATTCGCCAAAGTCGTATAACTGCGAATTTGTTCGTTGGAATGACTGCCAGATCCAGCCTCAATCGCATCGCCGCCCAAATCTTTGAAATCCGCACACAAACGCAAAATCGCCGTGCCAGAAACTTTATAACGCCCCGGATGTGCCAAAACTGCCAAACCTCCAGCGTTATGAATCCAGTTTATAGAATCTTCCAAAGACGCCCATTTATGATCCACATAACCGGGCTTTCCGGGAACTAAATAATTTTCAAAAATCTGCGAAGTCGTTTTGGCAACGCCTTGGGAAACCATAAATCTTGCAAAATGTGCCCGAGAAATTTGATTAGGATTTTTACATAATTTCAAAGCACCGTCTAAAACGCCGTGGATTCCAACTTTTTCTAATTCTTTGGACATACGTTCGGCACGAGCAAAACGTCCGTCACGAATTGATTTGACGCCGTTTTTGAGCGTTTCATTTTGATAATCAATATTCAAACCGACAATATGAATTGCCACGTCGTTCCATTCAATGCTGATTTCGACGCCCGGAACAAATTTGCCGATAGCAAAATTTTCGGCGGCTTGTTGAGCTTCTGCAAGACCATCAACGCAATCGTGGTCGCTCAAAGCCCACATCGTCACGTGGTGCGATTTTGCACGTTTCGCCACATCGCTGGGCGACAAAACGCCGTCAGAAAATAGCGAATGACTGTGCAAATCTATATTATTAAAAATGTTGTTATTACTCATAATTTAATTTTATAATTCTTATAATTCAAAGAATTTAAAAAAATAAAAAATAAAATTTTCCACGAGATTTTGAAAAAAATTTTTGATTTCTCGTGGAAAAAATAAAAAATCATTGTTTAGACAAATTTATTTTATGAATAATTTTAATTATCAAATTTTGCATTTAGAACAGCATAAAAATTTTGCTTTCAAACATTCAAATGATTATAGTTTTGCCAAACAAACAATTTTTGTGCCGATAGTTTTGGCAGAAATTCATAAAGTAGCGATTGAATTGCCGATGTTTTTTGTCGCAAATGAAAATAATGCTACTAATAACGAAACTAATGCAGAAAATACTGAAAATGCAGATAATAAAAATTATACTTTGATTGCTTTATTAAGCTTACAAAATAATCTAAATATAATGATTAACAAAGCCGGAAAATGGAATGGTCAATATGTTCCGGCAACTTTGAGAAGTTTCCCATTTGCGTTGGCAACAGTCAGCCAAAAAGATAATGATGATAATATAAAAAATTCGCTCACTTTGTGCATAGAAAAAAGTTATTTAATACCTCCGGAACTTGTGGAAACTAATGCGAATTTTAAGCAAAATATAATATTTGATGAAAATAAAAATTTAAACGAACAAATCAAAAAAATTTTAGATTTTTTGCAACAAACAGAAATATCAAAACAGCAAACAAAAAACGTTATAGAAATCTTAAAAAAACATAATTTAATAATTCCATATACAAACAATAACCCAGCATTAAAATTAAATGATTTATTTTGTATTGACGAAAAGCGTTTCAATGAATTATCAGCAGAAGCATTAAAAGAATTACAAAATTGCGGCGGTTTATATTTATGTTATAGCCAAATTGTGTCAATGAATAATATTGATAAATTGTTATATTTGCTGAAAATTTTATCTACACAAGAGCAAATGCAGCTGCAATCACAACAAAATAAACAAGCAGCAAATATAAATACTAATACTAATACTAATACTAATATAAATACCGAAGATTTTTTCAAAGGTGATACTATAAATTTTGAAGGTTTGTTTTAAAATGCTTAACAAAATACATAATTTTTATAAAAACAATCAACATAAAAAAGAATTATGTTGTTTTAGTTTTTTGTTTTTATTATGTATAGTTATATTTAAAATTTTTCCAAATACTGATTTAATTTTTAGTAGTTTTTTTTATGATGCAAATAATAAAATTTGGTTAATTGATAGAGAGTCAAATTTATTATGGTTGCATTATCGTGGTTTGCCTTATCTTGGAGAATTTTTATTATTTTTAATAATTATTTTTGTATTGATTTCGTTTTTTACTAATAACAAAAATAACAAAAATAACAAAAATAACATCAAAAATAAACTGATAAATAATATAAGAATACGCAAAAATTTTTGGTTATTTTTATTATGTGCGGCGTTAGTTGGTCCGATTGCTATTACGGAAACTATCAAAACATTTTCCGGCAGAACTCGCCCGATAAATACGCAGAATTTCAATGGCAAATTATTATATACTCCGCCGTTGCAACAGGCAAATCAATGTAAAAAAAATTGCTCGTTTGTGAGCGGTCACGTTTCTGCTGCGAGTTTTATTTTGGCGTTCTTTTGGTTTGTTGGCAAAAAAAGATATATATATTTTGCACTTTCTTTTTTATTTATTATTAGCACAATGTTTGCGAGAATAATACCCGGCGGACATTTTTTGTCTGATTGTATTTTTGGGTTTTTTGTTACATATTTTTCGCTTTGGCTAACGGAATTATTGTTTTATTTATTTAACATAAAAATTACAAATAACAAATAACAAATAACAAATAACAAATAACAAGTGATTACAAGTAAATTACAAGTAAATTACAAGTAAATTATAAATTATGAGTTTATTTCAACATAATTTTTTTGACGAATATCCACATAAATGCGAATTAGTATTTATGATTTTGTTGGCATTTATTAGCATTACTATTTATCAAATTGTGCCAAATTTAGATTTAGTAGTAAGCAATTATTTTTTCAATTTTGATACTCAAACTTGGTTTATAAATGAAGATACAAATATATTTGCCAAAGTTCATAGTCAAGTTTTTAGCAAATATTTATATCTTTTTATTGCGGTGCTGCTTGGCTTAATTTTTATATATAGTTTTTTTGATAAAGACATCAAAAGAAAACGCAATAAATTATTATTTTATTTGATTGCTTTTGGATTATCTCCGGTTATTTTTACGGCGGTTTCCAAATACTATTATCAGCGTCCGCGTCCGTATATTATTCAACAATATAATCCAGATTATCAACAGCAAAATCAGCAAAATCAGCAAAATCAAAGTCAAAGCAAAAATCAAAATACTAAACATATTTTTGAATATGTTCCGGCATTTGAAACATCAAAACAATGCGAAATCCACAATTGCAGTGGACGCGATACAAAATCATTTTTCAGCGGACATACTTCACGCATGGCTGCGTTTATAATTTTTATTTGGTTTTTAACCGGTTCTGCAAGATTTATTGCTTATAATATTTTTTATGCTTTGTTATTGCTAACTATGTTTTTTAGAATTAGCACCGGAAATCATTTTTTATCAGATTGCTTGGTTAGTTTTTATATTACTTATTTTTCAATTTGGTTAATACAATTTATATTTTATAAGTTTAATATAAATATAAAATAAAAATAATCATTAAACTATTGAAATTTTTCCACGAGATTTTTATTATTTTTTTTGAAATCTTTTTGAAATTATCTAACCTATTTAATTATGTATAAAATTTATAAAATTTTATTCTTACTATTTGGTTTTATGAACCTTGCTTATGCATCTTATGACGACTATATTGATAGCAATAATTTTGAATTAAATACTATCAACACTCAAGATAGTTGGCAAAATAGTTTGGTGAATAAAAACTTATATTTGCAAAAAGGTAATCCCCAAAAAGGCAAAGAAGCTTATATTATGTGTGCCGGTTGCCATTTGCTCAGCGGTTCTGGCAAAAACGACGGCTCTTTTCCGCAACTCGCCGGACAGCATTCTTCCGTGATTATCAAACAAATTGACGACATCAAAAATGGTTTGCGTGATAATCCGCCTATGTATCCGTTTGCCGCCGCTTTGACTGATAATCAAAAAATTATAGATATAGCAACTTATTTGGAAGGCTTATGCCAAGCCGCTGATCAAGGAAAATACACCGGTTTAGATAAAAAAGATTTGGCAGAAGTCGGCAAAAATTTATATCAAGATAATTGCGTGGAATGCCACAAAGATCAAGGTCAAGGCGACGCTTTGAAATTTTATCCAAAACTTGCCGGACAACATTACGGCTATGTTTTGCGGGAATTGCATTTAATTCAAAAAAATCTTCGTCGTAACGGCAATCCGGATATGATAAAACTTTTGCAAAATTACAACGAACAGCAACTGAAATCTCTTGCGGTTTATTTCAAAAAATTTTTGGAAAATCTCGTGAAAAATATTTATAAAAAAATAAAAAAATTAAAAATTAAAAATTAAAAATTTTTAAACATAAACAAAAATAATGGATAAATTGCTTATCACCGGCGGACAACGCTTGTCTGGCGAAGTAAAAATTTCTGGTGCTAAAAACGCTGCTCTGCCGATTTTATGTGCCGGTTTATTAACCTCAGGAACGCTGGAATTGCATAACGTGCCGCAACTTCGCGATGTAAATACGATTTTGAAAATCATCAACGAAACCGGAGTAACTTGCACACGAGATAAAGATTGCGTTTTCATAAACGGGCAAGGATTGAATAACCCAGTCGCTTCTTATGAATTAGTTAAAACTATGCGAGCCTCTATTTTAACGCTTGGGCCGTTGTTGGCTCGTTGCGGTGAGGCAAAAGTTTCATTGCCCGGAGGTTGTGCTATCGGAGCCAGACCGGTGGATCAGCATATCAAAGGACTCCAAGCAATGGGTGCTGAAATCAACATAGACAAAGGTTATGTAATTGCCAAAACCAAAGGCAAAAAATTAGTTGGAACGCGAATTTGCACCGATATGGTAACCGTAACCGGAACCGAAAATTTGATGATGGCCGCTTGTTTGGCAGAAGGCGAAACTATCATAGAAAACGCCGCCCGTGAGCCAGAAGTAATTGACTTGGCAAATTGTTTAATAAGTTTGGGTGCAAAAATTTCCGGAGCCGGAACCGATGTAATAAAAATTCAGGGCGTAGAAAAATTAGCATCCAGCAATTATTCCGTTATGCCAGATCGCATAGAAACCGGCACGTATTTATGTGCTGCAGCAATGACCGGCGGAGAAATTTTGTTAAGCAATACCATAACTTGGACTTTGGATTCGGTAATTGAAAAATTGTCGGAAATGGGATGTGATATCGTTAGCGATGTGAGAAATCAAAGTTTACGAATTAAATCGCCACAAAAATTGAAATCTGTCAATTTGCGGACTGCTCCTTATCCTGCCTTTCCAACGGATATGCAAGCTCAATGTATGGCGTTAAATTGCATTGCCGATGGCGTGGCGACTATCAAAGAGACCATTTTTGAAAATCGCTTTATGCACGCCGTAGAATTGATGCGGCTCGGAGCAAATATTGCCATTGACGGTAATATCGCAACGGTTCGTGGCGTAGAAAATCTGACCGCTGCCAAAGTTATGGCTACGGATTTACGTGCTTCAGCATCGTTAGTTATAGCGGCTCTGAAAGCCGAAGGTAGCACAACAATTGAGCGAATTTATCATTTGGATCGCGGCTATGAAAATATAGAGGAAAAATTGACCGGTTTGGGTGCAATCGTCAAACGCATTAGCGATTAAACAAATACGCAAATACGCAAATAAACAAATTTCCACGAGAAATCAAAAATAATTTTTAAAATCTCGTGGAAAATTTTCATAAACATAAAAATTAAAAATTAAATAAGGAAAATAACAATGGCATTAGTTTCTATGCGGCAATTATTAGACCACGCCGCCGAAAATAATTATGGTCTTCCGGCTTTCAATGTAAATAATATGGAACAAGTTTGGGCAATTATGGAAGCGGCAAATCAAACCAATTCTCCGGTGATTATGCAAGCCTCCGCCGGTGCCAGAAAATACGCCGGTGAGCCGTTTTTACGCCATCAAATTTTGGCAGCGTTGGAAGCATTTCCACACATTCCGGTCGTTATGCACCAAGATCACGGACAATCTCCGGCAGTTTGTATGGCGGCTATCAAATCCGGATTTACTTCGGTTATGATGGACGGCTCATTGATGGCAGACGGCAAAACCATTTCCTCTTATGAATATAACGTGGAAGTTTCCAAAAAAGTTGTAGAATTTTCGCATTTTATCGGCGTTTCGGTGGAAGCCGAATTAGGCGTTTTGGGAAGTTTGGAAACCTTAAAAGCCGATAAAGAAGACGGACACGGAGCCGAAGGTAAAATGCAACGCGAAGATTTGCTCACCAACGTGGAACAAGCCGCTGATTTTGTGCGTCAAACTAACTGCGATGCTTTGGCGATTGCGATAGGCACGTCACACGGAGCATATAAATTTACTAAAAAACCGGACGGCAATATTTTGTCTATTCAACGCATCAAAGAAATCCACGAACGTTTGCCAAATACTCATTTGGTTATGCACGGCTCTTCCAGCGTTCCACAAGAATTGTTAGCGGAAATTCGTCAATTTGGCGGTGATATGAAAGAAACTTATGGCGTTCCGGTGGAAGAAATCGTAGAAGGCATAAAAAACGGCGTTCGCAAAGTCAATATTGACACGGATATTCGTTTGGCTATGACCGGTGCAATTCGTAGATTTTTTGTGGAAAATCCGTCTAAATTTGATCCGCGTGATTATCTCAAACCGGCAAGAGAAGCCGCCAAAAAAGTTTGTATTTCTCGCTATGAAGCATTTGGAACCGCCGGTTGGGCAGATAAAATCAAGCCGATTCCGTTGGAAAAAATGGCAGAAAAATATGCAAAAGGCGAATTAAATCAAATCGTTAAATAAAAAGCATTAAACAAAAATAAAAAATAAAAAATAAAAAATAAAAAATAAAAAAATACAAATTTTCCACGAGATTTCCAAAAATTTTTTTAAAAATTTTTTAAAAATTTTTTAGATTTCTCGTGGAAAAAATTTAAAAATTTAAAAATTTGTAAATTTAAAAATTTGTAAATTTAAAAATGAATTCCATAGATTTTTCTGCAATCAAACGCATTTTGATTATTAAATTACGCCATCACGGCGATGTTTTGATTACTACGCCGGTGTTTTCTGTGCTTAAAGAATTATTTCCCAGTATAGAAATTGATGCTTTGATTTATCAAGAAACTCTGCCGATGTTGGAATTTAATCCGGCAATTTCGCAGATTTTTTGTATAGATAAAAAATGGAAAAAATTAAATGTATTTTTGCAAGTTGCCAAAGAATTCGCTTTGATCAAACAATTAAAACAACGCAAATACGATTTGATTATCACGCTCACCGAACATTGGCGTTGTGCTTGGCTTTGCCGCTTGTTGCGTCCAAAATATTCATTGGCACCAAAAATCATCGGCAGAAATAAATTTTGGAAGCATAGTTTTACACATTTACAAACGTGGCATAATGCTCGGCGGCACATTGTGGAAACGCAGTTGGACGCATTACGGCGGCTCGGTTTGAGCGAACAAATAGCCAAAACTTCGGCAAAAAGTCGTGAATTATCATTGATTTGCGGGGAAAATGCAGAAAATAATATTTTGCAAAGATTGCAAAAATTAAACATTGCAAAGCAAAAATATATCGTTTTGCATCCGGCGTCACGATGGTTTTTTAAATGTTGGTCTGCCGAAAAAGTCGCACAATTGAGCGTAAAAATTTTGCAGGAATTTCCAAATTTACATTTGATAATCACCGCCGCTCCGGACGAGAAAGAAAAAATATATTGCCAAAAAATCATTTCGCAGATTTCGCAAATCTCGCAAATCTCGCAAACGTCAAAAATTATCAGCATTTTTGGCGAATTATCGCTCAAAGAATTAGCCGCTTTAATCAAATTTTCGGCGTTATTTATCGGCGTAGATTCGGCTCCTATGCATATGGCGGCAGCAGTAACAACTCCGTTAGTGGCGTTATTTGGACCTTCCGGAGATTTGCAGTGGAAAGCGTGGGCTGTAGAAAAAAATCACATAGAAAAGCAAAAAATAATCACAGCAAAAAATGAGGATTTCCCGTGTCGTCCGTGCGGAGAAGATGGTTGCGGAGGCGGAAAAATAAGTCAATGTTTAATGGCAATTTCCGTAGAACAGGTTTTCGCAGAAGTGGCGAGTTTGTTGAATAAATAAAAAATAAAAAATAAAAATTCTCCACGAGAAATCGCAAAAAATTTTTGAAAATTTTTATAAAAATCTCGTGGAAAAGTTGTTTTTTTATTTTTATTTGGCTATTTTGATTCTAACCACGCTTTGGCTGTATCTAACATTCTGCAAGAATAGCCCCATTCATTGTCATACCAAGCCAAAACTTTCACCAAAGTTGAGCCGTCCGCTTCATTTTTGATTACTCGCGTTTGCGTAGCGTCAAATGTTGATGAAACCGTCGTGTGATTGAAATCCGATGAAACTAATGGTAATTCATTGACGTCCAAAACGCCTTTCAAATCTCCGGCGGCGGCAGATTTCATCAAAGCATTGATTTCTTCTTTGCTAGTTGGTTTTTCGCTGGTGAAAGTCAAATCAACTAACGAAACGTTCAAAGTCGGCACCCGTAAAGCAAATCCGTCAAATTTGCCTTTCAATTGAGGCAATACCAAGCCGACAGCTTTGGCGGCTCCGGTTTTGGTTGGAATTATATTTGCGGCGGCGGCTCTGGCACGACGTAAATCTTTATGGCGAACATCTACGGTCACTTGATCGTTGGTGTAAGCGTGAACGGTGGTCATCAAACCTTGTTTGATTCCGCAAGAATCTGCCAAAACTTTGGCTACCGGAGCCAAGCAATTTGTCGTGCAAGAAGCGTTAGAAACTACTTGCATTTGCTGATTTAAAATCTGTTGATTTACGCCAAAAACAATCGTAGCATCAACATCATCGCCGCCCGGTGCAGAAATCAAAACTTTTGGCGTGCCTTGTTGAATTAACGCCATTGCTTTTTCTTTGGAAGTATAAGCACCGGTGCATTCCAAGAGCAAATCAACTTTATGGTCTTGCCAGTTGATATCTTTTGGATTTTTGGTGGAATAAAACGGGATTTTTTTGCCGTCAATGATCATTACGTTTTCGGCTTCGTCATAATAAACCGACGTGGCAAATCTGCCGTGAGTGGTGTCAAATTGCAATAAATGGGCGTTGGTAGGCAGATCTCCGGCGGCGTTGATTGCTACAATGTTAAAGATATTTTGCAAATTGCGTTCATAAATGGCTCGGAGCGTGCAGCGTCCGATTCTGCCAAAGCCGTTGATGGCGATGTTATAAGATTTTTGGCTCATAATCTGTTGTTATTTTTTAAGTATAAGGAAAGTTATTAAAAGTTATTAAAAGTTATTAAATGTTTTAACTTTTAATGCTTTGTATTTTAATATTTATTTTTCCACGAGAAATCAAAAAATATTTTTAAAATCTCGTGGAAAAATAGCAAAAATAATGTAAATAAAAATTAGTAAAACAAATAGTTATGTTATATAAAAAATATTTACGCAAAGAAATTTTATTTTCTATTGCTTTGGTGTTAGTAAGTTTTTTAGTAGTATTTACTTTTTTTGATTTTATTGAAGAACTCCGCAAAATAGGAAAAGGTAATTATGGATTACATCAAGCGTTGATTTTTGAAGGTTTAAAAATACCCGGTTTATGTTATGAATTAGTTCCGATAGCAACTTTAATTGGAACTTTATATGCATTAGTAAATTTGGCGAGACTTTCAGAAATAACTATATTAAGAGCGGCAGGGGTATCAACAAAAGAATTATTAGTTACGTTATTAAGTATGGGAAGTTTGTTAGTATTTTTGACCTTTATTTTTGGCGAAGTAATCGTGCCATTTTGCGAAAATAAAGCGCAAAATATTAAAAATACTGCGTTAGAAAAAATTATCGCTCAAGTTGGTTTTGAAAGCGGTTTGTGGATTAAAGATAATAATAATTTTATAAACATACGCCGAGCAAATCCTAACGGAATTTTAGAGCAAATAAGAATATATAAATTTGATGATAATAATCGTTTAGTTTCAGTTATGGATTCCGAACAAGGTGAGTTTAATCAACAACAAAATTTATGGGAATTAAAACAAAATACTATAACAACTTTAGAACAACATAATAAGGCAAAAATTAGCAAAGAAAAAACTATATTTTGGCAAACAAATTTGAATCCAAAATTATTAAATGTTATGATAGTTGCTCCGGAAAAAATGTCCTTATTTGAATTATTAGATTACCGAAAACATTTGAAAAATAACAAGCAAAAAACCGATAGATATGATATAGCAATTTGGAAAAAAATAACTTATCCATTTTCCATTTTAGTAATGATTACTCTGGCATTACCGTTTGCTTTTATGAGTAATAGAATGGCAACCGGAGTAAGTTTAAAAATATTTATCGGCGTAATGTTAGGAATTATTTTTTATGCGTTAAACGGACTATTTTCTAACTTGGGAATGATACATTCTTGGCATTCTTTTGCGAGTGCAACAACGCCGTCAATAATATTTTTGGGAATTGCTTTATATATGTTATATCGCGTAGAAAAAATTTAAAAAATATAAATAACAAATATAAAAAAATAAGTATTTAAAATAATAAAAAATAAAAAAATGGCAATTACTACATCATTTACGTTAGCAAGATTTAATTGGTCAGTAGCAGCCATTACTTGCATAGAAATATTTGAAACCGGACTGATTATGTTTGCATCCGGACAAATTATGGCGGGAGTAGGTTTATCACCAGAAGATTTTGCAATGTCTTATACATTATACGGAGTTGCTTCAATCTTTATGTTATACAAACATAAATGGTTTGTTGAACGCTTGGGTTATCGCAATTTTGTATTATTATCATTACTATTTTTTGCAGTTGGTAGCATCATTTGTGCGATATCAAAAGATATATTATTATTTGTCGTAGGAAGAATATTAGTTGGTGTTGGAGGAGCAACATTTTTCACCGCCGGAAGAATAATGATAAATGATTTGCCTGTTGAGCATCGCTTCAATGCAATAATATGGTTTGTATTAAGTTTTTTAGGCTTCATTACTATCGCTCCGATTTTGGCTGCAATACTATTACGTTTTTTTGATTACTCGGCAATTTTTTGGATTTGTATTCCATTATGTTTAATCAGTGCAGTAATCGCATATCCTTGTTTAAATAATACTATCACGCCAGAAAAACAACGCAGTCAAGATACTTGGGGATGGTTAATTTGGTTTGTATTAGCATTATGCGGAGTTCAATATACAATACACGAAATTCCAGCGGAAATAAATTCTCCACACGGACAAACTTTTTTTATAGCAATAGCATCTATTATCTGCTTAATTTTATTTACTTTGGACGAGTGGAAAAAAGAATTACCGGTGATAGATTATAAAAGTTTATTCCACGCCCGTTATATATTTGGTTTGTTATTATATTTCTTTGGTTATTTCATTTCTGGAGCGTTAGCGTTTTTGTTGCCGATATTATTTAAAGAAGCATTGGGTTTGTCACTACTAACGACTTCATTAGTATTAAGTTTAAGTTTTTTTATGACCTTAATTGGAGCATTAGCACATATATATTTAACCAAACGAGGATTTAAACAACGTCCATTTTTATTTATTGGCGTGATACTATTTTTTGCCGGTTGTATTATGTTTAGTCAAACGCCAAAATTATATAACTGGGAATGGTTATTGATTGCCGTTTTTTGTAGCGGTTTGGGTTGTGCAATATATATGGGGCCAGTTGCTTTTGGAACTTTTACTGAAGTAAAAGAAAACGCTTTTTCGCATAGTTATCAAGTCAAAAATATAGTAAGACAATTAGGTTTTTCCACTAGCATAGCAATGGCTACTGCGGTTTTACAAATAGTATATTTACAGCAATCAAAAGTTGCAACTGATATATTTTATCCGCCGTGGAAAGAAGTAATCATCGGTTTAACACGCTCCGGAGAAGCATTGGGAAGTTTGCCATTATTAGAAGCTTGTTCTTATGTTTTTTTGGTATTAGCAATTAGCACAATTCCATTATTTTTATTACTTATAAAACAAAAAATTTTTAGATAAGTAAAAAAATTAGTAAAAAAATTAGTAAAAAAATTAGTAAAAAAATTAGTAAAGAAATTAGTAAAATTTTTAGTAAATACAAATTTTCCACGAGAAATTAACTATTTTTTTTGAAAAAATAATATTTAGTATTATGTCTAACATTGCAATTTTTGAAACTACTACTGAACTCGGCGGCTGCGGTTTAAATATCAACGGAAATATTTTAGAGGCATTTTGTTCGCCGTCTATGCAAAAGCATTCGCAAACTTTATTGCCGCTGTTTGATAACCTATTACAAAGCCAAAATTTATCGCCCAAAGATTTACAAGCGGTGGCGTTTGGAGCCGGTCCCGGAGCGTTTTCGGGTTTGAGATTTTCGGTGGCGACGGCTCAGGCATTTGCATTGGCTTTGAATATTCCGGCAATTCCGGTGAGTTCGGCGTTGGCGTTGGTTTTTTGGGCGATTAAATATTTGCTAAAAAATCCGGAAAATCAGGATAATTTGTCGCAAAATTTCCAAATTTTTAGCACTTTGGACGCGCGTATGAACGAAATTTATATCGCAAAATTTGAGTTTGAAAATTCAGAATTTAAAGATTTTTCGGCTAAAAATTTTTTACAAAATCTCGTGGAAAACTTTGATAATTCTTGGTTTGCTAAAAATATTCAACTGATAAAAATCAGCGATTTTTATGATTTTGTCAGCCAAGATGATACGGAAAATAACGCAAAAAAATATAAAAAATATAAAAAATATAAAAAATATAAAAAATATATTGTCGGCAATGCAGAAAAATTGTTAGATGCAACTCAAAAAGCCAAATTTGCAGAAAATTCGCAGATACAATTTTTGCCGGAAATCGTTCCCAAGCCGCAAGAAGTCGGAGAAATCGCCGCCGAATATTTTTCACAAAATAAAAATTTACAGAACGCAGCAAATGCTCTGCCGATTTATATTCGCAATAAAGTGGCGGAAACTACGGCGGAACGCGAAAAGAATAAAACTCAAAAATAAAAAATTTCCACGAGAAATCTCAAAAAATTTTTAGGAAATCTCGTGGAAAATTTTGTATTTTGGCGTGCCCGGAGGGACTCGAACCCCCGACCTATTGCTTAGAAGGCAATTGCTCTATCCAGTTGAGCTACGGGCACTGAAAATATTTGATGTGAAAATAAGTTGGCGATTATAAATAAAATTTGTAATAATTACAACTTTCAAATTTTTTAAAAAATCTAAAAAATTATGGACATCAGCAAATTAACTTTACAACTCAACAATCTTGGCAAAGATAAAACTTTTCCAAAGCAAATTCTTGATATTCGTTATAAAGCACCAATTTATCAGGATTTCCGCCAAAGTTTCTTAAAGTTTATCCAGCAAAAGAAAAAATATAACAAAACAAATTTTGACCAAAATTTGATGGCTTTTGCTTTGTTATGTGCCGGAGAATTCAAAGAACCTGAATTTGCAGAAAAAATTAACAAAGTTTTTGATATCAATGACGAAAAATTCAGTTTTGAACGCAAACCTATGCTTTGTCCGTTATTAGTTTTCGCCAAAGGAATTTTTTGTTTGCGTAATGGAAAACGGCTTCAAGCGGCAACGATTTTGTTAAAAGTTTTTTATGAAAATCCGTTTTTATTTTCCATCAAAGATTTATCCGATTTGATTGAATTGACTTGGGATTTGGGTGAAGCAAAGCATTGTCATAATGTGTTGGCTTTCACGGTGGAAAATTATAAAGATTCCTTGACCGCTAGATTGCGTTTGGTGCAATTTCAGTTGGAAGCGGATCATATTTTTCCGGAATTTAAAAATCAAAATTTGATAAATCATAATCTTTCGGTTTTATATAAACGTTGTAAATCTGCTGATAATTTTTTTAGTTTGGCAAATTTGTGTTATGAAGCAGGGCTGGAAAATGATTTTTATCATTGCTACGAAAAAGCGTTCTTAAACTTAAAATTAAGCGATTTTCAGCATAGTTTTACCACATCTGCCCCCCCCCCCTACAAAATTTTTCCGCAGAAGAGTGCTTACGCACGACTAATGACCTACTAACAGAAATTGAAAAAAACCGGCGAAAAAGCATTTTTAATCGGAGGAACTTTGCTCGGACTTTATCGTGATGGAAAATTGATGGATTATGATAAAGATGCCGATTTAGGAATTTTTATTGCTGGGACTACACGAGATGAACACATAAAACAAATCCGCAATCTCGTGGAAAAAATTTGTCAGAGCGGACGATTTGTTGCTCCGTGGCTGAATACCAAAAAACCTGAATTCACCGAGTTTACGACTTGCGTTATTGATAAAACTAACGGAATTTTGGTGGATTTGTTTTTCTTTTATAAATATCAAGGAAAAGTTTTAGCTGGAATTCATACCAAAATGGCTCCGCTGTTATGGGTTTATGAACCTTTTGAAGTTGTAAAGCATAAATTCTCCGGACACGATTTTGAATACTATGTTCCGAGTGATATAGATTTATATCTTGAAAACTTATTCGGAACAGATTGGCGAACTCCGATTCCGGTTTGGGATTCGTTGGTGAAATGTCCGAATTTGGCAAGGAGTTCGCAAAAAGCCGTGTTTTATTACGGCGTTGGAAGATTTTATCAAGCATTAGAAAATCATAAATATTTGAAAGCCGCCGATTATTACGATTTGCTATCAAATCGTTGGAAATATCCGTTTTCGGCGGAAATGAAATCGCATATAGAAAATTTATTACAGCAATTAAAAGGTGAGTTTGAAAATACTAAACAAAATCAAAAAAAATAAGGGAAATCTCGTGGAAAATTTAAATAATAAACATAAAAAAGAAAATAAAAAAGTTATTTTAACTTACGGAACTTTTGATTTATTACATATTGGACACATAAAATTATTACAACGAGCAAAAGCATTAGGAGATTATTTAGTGGTCGGAGTTTCTACTGATGAATTTAATAATGTAAAAGGTAAAAAATCGGTATATAGTTTTGCTGAAAGAACCGATATTATTAAATCCATTTCGTATGTAGATGAAGTAATTCCTGAAAAATCTTGGGATCAAAAAGCCGAAGATATAAGAAAACATAATGTAAATATATTAGTAATGGGCGACGATTGGACTGGTAAATTTGATTTTTTATCAACAGTAAAAAATGATTTGCAAATTGTATATTTGTCAAGAACGCAAGACATTTCTACAACAAATTTAAAAACAGCTATATCAAAAATTAAAGTAGAAAAAATAGCTGAATTAAAAACAGCAATTCAAAGAATAGAAAAAATGTTAGATAACTTATAAGACATTTTCATTTTCAAAATATATTTCCACGAGAAATCTCAAAAAATTTTTGGGAAATCTCGTGGAAATCTGTTTTTTTTATTTTTTTATTTTTTTTTACTGTGGCAAATCTTTCACTGCATCATTTTGCCGCTGATTTTTGTTATGCAAAATCTGCACGCCGACCATTGTTCCGCTGACAAATAATCCAAACAAAATTATTGTTATATATATGCTCAACTGCATTTCTATCATCAAAAAGTATAAACCGGTCATCACCAAAATTGACGAATTTTCCATAAAATTTTGCACTGCGATTGAATGTCCGGCACCCATCAAAACGTGTCCGCGGTGCTGTAATAAGGCGTTCATTGGAACTACGAAAAATCCTGATAACGCTCCGATAAAAATCAACGCACAAATTGCTACGCTGGTTTGCGAAACTAAGTTCATTCCCATTACCACAATTCCCATTAAAATGCCGATTGGAATTACTTTTACAGATTTGCGTAAGGAAATAAATTTTGCTGCCAACACAGCACCGACGGCAATGCCAATTGCCACAACGCCTTGCAATTTTGATGAATCCGACAAACCTAAACCGAGTGCTTTATCTGCCCAGTTGATGACGATAAATTGCAAAGTTGCACCGGCCCCCCAAAATAATGTAGTTACGATTAAAGAAATTTGTCCTAATTTATCAACTGCTAATAATTTTAAGCAACCGCCGAATTCTTTCAAAGTTGTTAGCGGATTGACTTTCATAGGCTTTAATTCTGCATTAGTTTTGGGAACATATAAATTAAAAAACGCTGCCAAAATATATAAAAACGTGACTATAAAGATATTTACAAAACTTGCGTGCGGATTTAATGATTTCAAAAATTCAGCAACATTGCTTGGCAATAAAGTATTTTCTACAAAGTTTAATAAAGCCATTGCATTGCTTGGTTCTACCAAAGTTCCGCCTAAAACTACGCCCAAAACTATCGCTCCAACGGTTAATCCTTCAATCCAACCATTAGCAACTACTAATAATTTATGCGGCAAATATTCCGTGAGAATGCCGTATTTCGCCGGTGAATACATAGCCGCTCCCAAACCAACAACTGCATAAGCGGCTAACGGATGCACACTTCCGAGCATTAACAAACAACCGATAATTTTGATATTGTTGCTAATAAACATAACTTTGCCTTTTGCCATAGAATCGGCAAACGAGCCAACAAATGCCGCCAAAACAATATAAGAAACCGTAAAAACCGTTCGCAATAAAGGTTCATAAGAAGAAGGTTCTTGCATTTCTCGTAAAACAGCGATAGCAGCAATTAACAAGGCATTATCAGCCAAAGCGGAAAAAAATTGAGCCGCCATTATGAAATAAAAACCCAGAGGCACAGCAAATCCTTTTTGTATTTGTATTTGTATTTTTATTTTTATTTTTATTTGTATTTTTTGTAGTTATTTTTTCCACGAGATTTTAAAAATATTTTTTAGAAATCTCGTGGAAAAATGATTTTTATTTTTATTTTTATTTTTATTTTTTTTGCTATTCTAAAAAATCGCCCCATAAAGTTTGCAGTGCAGAAATTATCGCCAAACCAGCCGTTTCTGTGCGTAAAATTCTTTTGCCTAATACAAAATTTTTAAAATTTGCTTGTTCGGCAATTGCTAATTCTGCATCAGAAAACCCGCCTTCTGGCCCTAATAATAAAGTGATTTTTGTTGGCTGAAAATCTTTATTTTTTGCCAAATCTTTTAACAAAATTGTTTGTTGATTTTTATGCGGCGATGCTAATAAAAATAATTCATTTTTTGCAAAATTTGACAAATTTTTTAATTCATTCAAATATTTATGTAAATAACAAATTTGCTGTAAATTTGGCACTATATTTCTGCCACATTGTTCGCAAGTAGAATGTAAAATACTTGACCAACGCAAAAATTTTTTTTGTGATTTTTCCGGATTTATTAACGCTTGTAATTGACTGCGTTCAGAAATAACCGGAATTATATTTTTTACGCCTAATTCGGTGGCTTTTTGCAAAGTAAAATCCATTTTATCGCCGTTTTGTATTGCTTGAATTAAAGTGATTTCTAAATTACTTTCTCTACTTATTTTTTGAGAATTTTCTATAAAGACTTCGGCAGAATTTTTTTGAATTTTTACTATTTTTGCTAAATATTCATAACCGGAATTATCAAATAAAATTATGTTTTGATTTACTTTCAAACGTAATACTAAAATGGCGTGTTTAAAAATATTTTCTGGCAAATTTATAACTTGATTTAATGAATTAGTAATAAAATTAGTAATAAAAAATCTCGGCAAATTTTTATTCATAATAAAAATAAAAAATTATAAAAAATAATAGATAAATATATATATATATAAAAAAAGGTAATAAAAATGTTAAATACAAATATTCCTACATTAACTGAAGAAAATATAGACAAAGAATTATTAAATGAATTACTAAATGATTTTAATGAAAATATAAATAATGATATCAATACAAATGCAAATACTAACGCTTTAAATAAGTTATTAAAAACTGCATTTTCGCAAATTCAAAATAACAAAAATGACGCTTTGCAATTATATTATCAACCGATTTTTAATATTCAAGTTCGCAAAATAGTCGGCGTAGAAGCATTATTAAAATGGAATTTTAATTCTAATAATTCTAACAAAAAAGATAAGTATTTTTCTCCTAAAAAAATTATTAGAATCGCCGAACAAACAAATTTAATCAACGATTTAAGTGAATGGATTTTGAAATCTGTTTGCCAAAAAGTTAATAAGTGGAAAAAATTTTATAAAAACTCGTGGAATTCTATACATAACAATCATTTAAAATTGTCCTTAAATATTTCTCCAAAGCAACTTCAACAACGCGATTTTTGTGAAATGGTCGCCGCAATTTTAGCCAAATATGATGTTGATACAAAACTATTAGAATTCGGATTTTCTGAGTCCGCACTAATGCAAGATTATGATAATAATTTAATAGTTTTGAAAAAACTCAAACAAATGGGAATAAATTTGTTAATTGATAATTTCGCCGGAGAAAATTTGCCGTTATCAAAATTATTACATTGTCCAACTCAAAGCGTAAAAATAGACAAACAAATCATCAAAAATTTAAACAATTTAGATAATAATAAAAACACTTTTGCCTTTTGTTATGGTTTGATAAGTTTATGCAAAGCGTTAAAAATAAATGTAATCGCCAAAGGCGTAGAAAGTGCAAAACAATATGAAATTTTGAAAGGTCTGCAATGCCAACAAGCACAAGGATTTTTCATAGCAACGCCGATGTCGGTAGAAAAGGTAGAGAAGTTTTTTTAAGATTTCTAAAATATGTATAAAAAAATAAAAAAAACAATTTTTCCACGAGATTTCCAAAAAATTTTTTAGAATTCTCGCGGAAAAATTTTTTTCAACTTTTTAAGTTCATCAGTTCTTTTAATTTTTAAAAATAATTTATGAGTAATCAAAATCAACATCAAAATCAAAATCAACATCAATCAACTTTTGCCGATATTTCTCAATCGCTTAGTCAAACAAATTCTAAACTGCAAAAAACTTCGCCGATATATTTTATTTGCTTTGTTTTGGCTATCATTTTGGGCGTTTTCAACGGAATAAATCCCAGCGAGTTGGGAAATGTCGTAGCAAATTCTTTGAGCGAGGTTTTTATTCGCTTATTCAAATTTGTTAGCGTTCCGATTATCGGTTTGGCTATTTGTTTGACCATTGTCAAATTAGGCAGCGATAAATCTCAACAACAACTCTGGAAACGCACTTTGTTTTATACGCTCTCCACGACGATTTTGGCGGCTGCAACGGCTGCTGTTTTGTATTATATTTTGCAGCCGGAAAATATCGTGTTAGATAACTTTGATGACGGAAAAATCTCCGAAAATTCACAAATCGCCGAGCAATTAAATAGCGTTATGCAAGGCAAAGATTCATATTTGAATTATTTTATTTCCGTGATTCCAGATAATTTATTAAAACCATTTATCAACGGCAATGTTTTGAGCGTTTTATTATTGGCGTTGGTCGTGGCTTTTGGAATTCGCCAAATTAGCAATGTCGCTCAACGAGAAGCAATCACAAATGTTTTGGAAGCATTACAAAGCGTTTTATATTTTGTGATTTCTTGGATTATCAAATTGTTGCCATTAGGAATTTTTGCCTTTGTCTCGCAAAGTGTAGCCGAATTTTCCAAAGGCGTAGAACTCGGCGGTTTGGCAACATATTTTTCCATAATTGTTGCCTCTAATACAATTCAATTTGTGATAATTTTGCCGTTGTTCTTGCTGTTTAGAAAATTAAATCCATTGCAAGTTTTTTCGCAGATGTTCAAAGCGGTTGCCGTAGCATTTTGCACCAAATCGTCAGCGGCGACTTTGCCGGTTACGTTGAGTTGTGCAGAAAATAATTTGCAAGCCGATAAAAAAGTAGCAAATTTTGTATTGCCGATTTGCACGACGATCAATATGAACGGCTGTGCGGCGTTCATTTTGACTACGGTGGTTTATTTGATGCAAAACAATGGCGTAGTGATTTCGCCGGAAATTTTGTTGGGCTGGATTTTTATCGCCACAATCGCCGCCGTCGGAAATGCCGGAGTGCCGATGGGTTGCTTCTTTTTGTCAGCGAGTTTGCTTTCGTCTATGAACGTGCCGATTATTTTGCTCGGCGTGATTTTGCCGGTTTATGCCTTGTTAGATATGATAGAAACCGGTTTAAATGTTTGGTCGGATTCGTGCGTTTGTGCGATGGTAGATAAAGATTTAAAAACATCATAAAAAAATAAAATAAGCAAACATTTTCCACGAGAAATCTCAAAAAATTTTTTCAGAAATCTCGTGGAAATTTTTATATTTTTATTTTTAGTTTAAAGAATTGATATATTTTTCCAAAATCAAAGTAAATTTTTGCATTTCTGACGGCTTTATATCGCCCATATTTGCAATGCGAAAAGTATCAATATTGCCTAACTTTCCGGGATAAATAGTAAAGCCATTATTTTTAGCGACTTCGTGCAGATTTTCAAAACTATATTTATTTGATTTTGGCGGCAAGATTGCGGTTATAAAACCAGATTGATTTTCTTTTTTTACAAGGCATTCTAAAGCTAAATTTTCAAGTGCAGAAAGTAATATTTGGTGACATTTTTGCATACGTTCAAAGCGTTTTTGGATAGTTTCTATTTTGGTTTCTAATATTGCTTGACGTAAAGCATAAAAACTTTGCACTGGTGGAGTAAAACGCAGCTGATAATTATTATCTACAAAATATTTATATTGCTCGTAAAGATCAAAATAATAGTTTTTTCTTTGATAATTTTTTATAGTTTCTAACGCAGATTTTTTAGCAATAACAAAACCTATTCCCGCCATCGCTCCAATATGTTTATTTGAAGTTGCACTCATAAAATCTATTTGCAATTTTTCCAAATCCATAGGCATTCCAGCATAAGCACTTATTGCATCAACTATTGTAATTAGTCCATATTTTTTTGCTAACGGACAAATAATTTCAAGCGGATTTAAAAGTCCCGTAGTTGTCTCGTGATATACAATTGCAAGAGCATTATATTTTCCGGTTTTGAAAGCATTTTCCAAAACATTTATATCAAGTGCTTCATAACTTGAACTTTTTATTACATCAAAATTCATATTAAAGTTTTTGGCAATATTTGCTAATCTTGCTCCATAAGCACCGTTATCAATAACCAAAAGCTTTTGATTTGCGTTAGTATTTACACAAGAACTAATCATCGCTTCATCAACGCCGGTTCCGGAACAAGCAAACATTATGCAAGTATATTTATTGTTATCAGCAACAAAATTAGTAAGTTCATCAGTACACCATTTTACCAAATCACCAAATTCGCGTTCACGTGGGCAAATATCGGCAATAACTTGAGCATATTTTACGCTATCAGTTGTAGTCGCTGGGCCCGGATTTAATAATATTTCTCGGCGGACATTTAATAAAGATTCATTTTCTTTTATTCGTGGATAAATTTCATTTATTGCAGTTTGCAACATAGTTTCATTATCTATCTCACTCCAAGCATAATATTCAATTTTTCTTACAAAAATATCTGCCAAATTTTGCCGAGAAATTTGTTCTAATACATTTTCATAATCTATTTTTATATCAGCAAATTTTTCATAAAAATTACACATTTCATTTAATGTATTTTTTGTGATTTTACTTATGCCAACTAATTCAGCAAAAGGATTTTGTATTTTAGTTTTATCTTTACTTACACTAACTAACTCAAAATTATTATTTACTGATAAATAAACTTCGTCGCCGCTATATGTTTTTCCGCTGGATAAAATTACATTACTTCTCTCATCATTTATTAAAACAAATAACCCAATTTTGTCATATATCAAATCGCTTTCTAAAAGCAAAAAATCATTGTTTATAAACTGCTTACAAACATTAAGCGTTACCATACTACTTGTTTTTTCATAATCTTTGTTATAAACAGTTTTTATACAATTATATTTGTTGGCTAAATTTTCATAAAACTCCGCTTTATATCCGGTGCCAATAATAATTTCTTCTACGCCGACACTAATCAGTTTTTTTATAGAATTTTCTACAATAGCAACGCCATCAATTTGCAAAAAACCTTTGGGCATATTTTTTGTAAGTTCGCCAAGCCGAGAACCAAGTCCTGCTGCTAAAATAACTGCTTGTTTTATCATTGTTGTTCCTTTAAAAATTGCATAAAAGCGGCTTTATTTTCTTGTGGAGTTGTTGTAGGACGTCCCAAATTACTTCTATTTCCAATTTTTGTTTTTATTTCTATGAAAGTTAGTTTATTATCTTGCAAATTTTGTAGGGTTTTATTTAGATCATTTTCATTATCTACGCAAACACAATTTTCATAACCACAAGCTTTCGCAATCGCACATAAATCTATTTTGTCCGCACAAGTTGGCTGAGATCCAACAGAATCGTGAGCGGCATTATTTATAACTATATGCAATAAATTTGCTGGTTTTAATGAACCTATTGTTGCAAGTGAGCCAAGATGCATAATTGCGGCTCCATCGCCATCTATACAAATTATTTTGCGATTTGGTTTATTCAAAGCAATTCCAAGAGCAATTTGTGAAGAATGTCCCATACTTCCAACGGTCAAAAAATCGCTATGATGCGGCATTTTGAAATGTTTGCGTAATTCAAAAAGTTCTCTACTTGCCATTCCGGTTGTGGAAATAAAAATTGCTTTTTTATCTTTGATGTTGTTAATACAAATTTCTATGGCTTTTTCTCGGCTCAAATTGAAATTTTGAATTTTGCTATTTTGTAATTGATAGTTATCAAAAGTTCCTTTTTGGACTACCAAAGCAAACGGCGACGAATTTTTTTGCAAATATTCATAACATTGGCGGAGTTGATTTTTGTAATCTTGATTTAAAACCGCGTAAGGAATTTTCATTGCATCTAACAAATCGCAAGTGACAATTCCTTGCTTTGCGTGTTGGGGTTCATCTTTGAAATTAGCATTTGGTTCGCCACGCCAACCGATTAACAAAATCATAGGAATTGAATATACCATTTCATCCGCAAGTGATAATAACGGATTTATTGCATTTCCCAAACCGGAATTTTGCATATATATCAAAGGAAATTTTGATGTCGCCAAGTGATAACCACTTGCCAAAGCCACCGCAGATCCTTCATTTGCCGTTATTATGTTATTTGCTCCACCAGCGTGATCGCTAACATACGCACAAAAACTTTTTAGTAACGAATCCGGAATACCGCAGAAAAAATCTGTTTTATTGCTAATCAGCGTATCAAAAAAATCTTTTACATTTATCATTTTTTATTTTGCTCCCGGAATTAACTCAATTACGTTTTTGATTGGCATACAAATTTCATCAGCTTCTAAAGAACGGCTATTTTTCAAAATGCTTTTGGCACAATTCACCATCGCCGGATAAGCCGCACGTAAAAGATGATTTGCATAAATTATGATATTGGCTCCCCAAGTTTGGAATTCATCTTCGCGAATATGGTTATAAGTTGTTGGGACTAAAATCAGCGGAATTTCGCTATATTTTGTCCGAAATTTTTGGCAAAATTCTTTTATATCGTTGCCGTGTTTTTCTTTGCTATGGATCATAATTCCATCGGCTCCGGCTTCAACACTTGCAAACGCCATTTCCAAAGCATCTTGTATAGTTTTTCCGGCTATAAGTTCTTCAATTCTGGCAATAATCATAAAATCTTGCGTGATTTGTGCTTTTTTGCCTGTGATAATTTTGTTACAGAAATCCTGTTTAGTTGCTAATTCTTGTTTAACTTCAGTTCCAAATAAAGAATTCTTTTTCAGTCCGGTTTTATCTTCAATGATCACCGCAGAAATTCCATTGCGTTCAAGAGTTCTCACAGTAAAAGCAAAATGTTCTGCTATGCCGCCGGTATCACCATCAAAAATAATCGGCTTGGTTGTGCATTCCAAAATATTTGTTAATCCTTGCATTCGGTTAGTCAAATCCACAGCTTCTATATCCGGTTTGCCTTTATCTGCCGAATCGGTCAAACTTGATGACCACATTCCATCAAAACGAGCAACGGTATTATTTTCGGCTGGAATTTCTATATTTTCTACGATCAGTCCGCTGATGCCCGAATGCACTTCCATAAAACGCAGTAATTTTTTGGTTTGTAACAAGCGGCGTAAAGATTTCAGGCGAATTTCCGGCGTGGTGCCTATGCATTGAGTTGCATCATCAAGCATTGAGGTTTGATCTATGCCTTTAGTATAAGGAATTTCAATAATTTTGCCGCCCCATTGTTGCATTATTTCAAATGCTTCGGTTCTAAATTTTTCATCGGCTCCTTGTTTCCAATTGTCGCCGTGAATCATAAAATCTGGTTTTATGCGTTGCAAATTTGGAGTATAACTCCATTCATTTTGAGCCACAACCTCAGAGACGCCTTTGATATTTTCAATGATTTTTTTGCGTTGTTCGTAACTCAAATAAGGCAATTTTTTATAAGGAATTATTGCTTGATCGGTATATAAACCGACGATTAAATCGCCATATTTGGCACCTTCGTTGATGATATTTATCAAACCGGGATGGATTACATCGCCGATCATTCCGAGATATACTTTTTTGCTCATAATATTTGGATTTGTATAGATTTTTGTTGATTTGCTGATTATTTTATATTTGTATTTGTATTTGTATTTTTGCATAAATAAAAAAGTAAAATGCAAATTTAAAAAATTTTCCACGAGAAATTCAAAAATTTTTTAAAAATCTCGTGGAAAATGTTTATTAAAGTTTATTAAAATTTATTAAAGTTTATTAAAATTTATTAAATAAAGGTAAAAATTTTTATGCAAACAAATCAAAATTTAGATATTATTTATAACCAACATTGTCCAATTTGTAATTATGGAATTGCTGCAAATTTTTTAGATTTAGGCAATTTAGTTGATAGCACTCATATAGTTGAAACTAATGATAGAAATGTTGCCTTACAACAACGTCCAAAATTAGAGCATCATTTTTGTTATTGTCCGCGTTGTGAAACCATTTATAATGACAAATTAGATTATTCAAAAATTGCTTTTGATAATAACCAATATCGTTGTTGTAATCTTGGCAAAGATTGGCAAGAGCAAATCAAAAAATCCAAAAAAATTATTATTGAAGCATTGCAAAAAATCATTAGTATTAAACCAAAAAATTCTACAATTACTATTTTAGAAATCGGTTGTGGTGATGGATATTTTATAGAAGCTTTGGCAGAAGAAATCTTCAAAGAAAAACTTGACGCAAATCATACTATTAAATTTTTTGGTTGCGATTTAAGTCCGGCACCAGAAAATACAAAATATATGGAATAT
>SFHR01000060.1 GCA_004555545.1 Dechloromonas aromatica (nom. nud.) | reverse complement strand
GCATTTGCTCCAACGTGAAAATTCAAAACACTATTATCGCCATTTAAAATTTTTTGTCCGTTGAATTCCGTAGTAACTGCAAAACGATTTAATTCGCTGACTAATTGATTTACTTCATCATTAAGTGATTTTCTATCACCGGCAGAATTTGTGGCATTTGCAGATTGCACTGATAACTCGCGAATTCTTTGCAAAATATCGCCCATTTCAGCCAAAGCACCTTCGGCGGTTTGACTATAAGAAATTGCATCATTTGCATTACGCTGAGCAACATTTAAGCCATTTATTTGCGAAGTCATACGCTGCGAAATTGCCAAACCGGCGGCATCATCTTTTGCCGAGTTAATTCGCAAACCAGACGATAAACGTTGCAAAGAATTATTTAAGTTATTTTGAGTTTTTGATAAATGCCGTTGCGTATTTAACGACGGCATATTAGTATTTAACACAGAAGACATAACAACACCATAAAAGAAAATTTAATCAAAATGTTTCCACGAGATTTTGCAAATTTTTTGTAGAAAATTTACAAAACTTCATATAAATTTTACGGAAAAATTCAGCAAATCTTAAAAAATTTTTATGAAATCTCGTGGAAATTTTGCAATATCAAAAAATTTTTACTAAAATTTTAACTAAAAAAATTACTAAAAACTGCACTATAAACAAAAATTTTGTAAATTTTTTATAAAAAATTGAAAAAATTTGCAAAAACTACTTGCAAAAAAAATATTTATTGTTATAATAACGAAAAATTAAATTTCATAAACGATTTTAATTTTAAACTTATTTTTTAATCATTTAATTAACATATTTTTTATAAAGGAAATTTTTATATGTCTAACATTGAAAATATCAAAAATAACTTGACTGACATCTCTGATTTTCAAGATTTGAAAAACATTGAATCTCTTTTGACTGCTCGTCGTAAAGAATTAGCAAAAAATCAAAAAAATAATTTCATTGCAGATTTGAAAGCATCTTGCGAAAGAAATGGAATTACTAATTTGTATGAATATTTGGAAGGTTTGATGCCTTTATTACGTGCAAGATATAGCAAAAGAAAAAAAGCTTAATCAAATCAGCAAATCAGCAAATTAGCGAATTAGTTAAGCATAAAAAATAAAATAAATATAAATTTTTCACGAGATTTTTCAAAAATTTTTTGAGAATTCTCGTGGAATTTTTTTGTTTTGCTTTTTTGCGTTATTTTGTTTGTTGATTTGTTGATTATTATATTATTCTTTATTCCAAAGTTCGCCAAAAGTTTTGAAATAATTTACATAACTTTCATACGCTTTATACATATTATTCACGCTGTTAGAAGTTTCAATCAGCGGATTTAATTTGAAAATTGGATAATATTCATTACTTTGTTTTTTGGTGGCGGCGTTAGATTTTTTCAAATCATTTTCGGCTTTGAGCAATTTATTTTTCAAATCGGCAATTTCTTTTTGTTGCTCGCTTAAAGCATTTTCATCGGCATTTACGTCACTTTGTAGCTCGTTAATATTTTGTTTGAAATTATTATTTTCTTTGGTTAATTTTTGGATTTGCTTATTCAAAGTTTGAATTTGATTTTGCAAAGTAGCAATTTCATTATTTTTATTATCAAGTTCATTAGTTAAACTTTGATTTTTTTGCAAAACTTCGGCTAATTTTTGCTGTTCAGAATTCAAAGTTTGATTTAAGTTTTCTACTTTTTGCACTTCCAAAGACAAATTATTTTCCAAAACATTATGCTGCTGTTTTAAGTCAGCAAAAGTTTGCGTCAATTTATCTAATTCTTGTTGCAAATGTTGATTATCTGCAATATTATTTAATAAATTGCTTTGACTGCTTTGATTTGTTTTCTTTACAGAATTTTTGTTTTTACTTGACATAAAAAATTTGCCTTTCTTTTAATATTTTTATGATTTGTTATTAGTATTTTGACCTAATTTAAAATACTCGTTTGAATTATTAGCGTTGCCAAAATTCATAGTATTATTATTGTTCGTATTGTTAGCGTTTGTTTCGCTTACAGAATTGTTGTTAATGAAGATATTTTTTTCATTTTCCAAAGGTTGAACATTAACAACTTGCGGCGGCAATAATTGTAAAATCAATTCTGACAAATCATTTGCAGAAATAAAGGCGTCGCCGTTATTTACATTTAGATTATTGTTGGCAGCATTATTGCCGTTAATATTACTAACATTGTTATTAGTATTAACATTATTAACATTATTAACATTATTCGCTGCGTTATTTTGAATGTTGTTATTATTGTTATTGTTACTAACATTCACATTGCCATTATTTACGGCGTTATTTTTTGTGTTGTTATTAGTATTAACAGCATTAGTTTTATTAAGCTGATAACTTTCTTGCTGCTGTTTTGTTTGATTTGTTAAATTGTTCTTGTTGTTAATGTCATTTGGATAGTTGCTATTTACTTTGTTATTATTTTTTGGATCATTAACATTTCTATAATTATAATAATTGTTGTTATAACTATTATTATAATGACTTTGAATATTGCTGATGGAAACCATTTCGCTCATAATAATTCTAATTCTCCTTTTTGTAAAAGAATAAAATATAAAAAATTAAAATAAAAATTAAGTAAGAAAATGTTTTATTTTTTAAATAATTCCGCCAAAGAATTTATAGAATTTACATTATTAACATTATTGCTACTAATAAAATTATTTGTGTTTTTGACTTTGTTTTCATCTTGTAATTTTATAATAAATTCAAAAAATTTTTTAGATTTCTCGTGGAAATTTTGCAATTTTGTAAATTTTCAATTTTTGCAAAAAAATTTTTTCGCGTAGTATAACATAATTTAATGATAACAACAATAATTATAAAAAATTAAAATTATAAATTTATCAAAAGTTGCATAATAACGGAGTTTTTACAAAAATAATATTTTTTTAGTTTTTTATACAATTATACAAAAATGGCAAAATGTGTAAAAAAAAGGTTTAAAATCTCGTGGAAAAATATGAAATAAAAAAAGGATGTGCCATTATGGATACTCAAAACAACAACAATTCCAAAGAAACTGAAATGTTTTCACTTTCTGCCGAAAATTTTGACAATGATAAATTTTATGTTGTCAGCTTTCAAGGTTACGAAGCTTTGAACGAATTGTTTAATTTTTCCATTGATTTCGTTTGCAAAAATAAATCATTAGATATAGACACTTTGATGTCAAGTTTGACTACTTTTAGCATTGCTCGTCAAAGCGGTGACGTTTCTAATTTTTCAGGTTATCCTATCAATGTGGAGCAATCTGGACAATTTGGAGATTTTGCTTATTATCACGTGGATTTGCGTCCTACATTTTGGAAAATGACGCAACTTTCTGCGAGCAGAATTTTTTTGAATAAAACTATAAAAGATATAATCAAAGAAATTTTGGAAGACGAGCAATTTTTGCATTTGTCTAATGACTTTAATTTTGTTAAAACTGATTATCCGCAACAAGAATTCGTAATGCAATATAATGAAACTAATTTTGATTTCATTAGTTGGATTTTGGAACAAAATGGTGCATATTTTTATTTTGACCAAGATAATAAAAACAATAAATATATGACCGATAAATTAGTATTTTGTGATCAACCAAGTTCGCATAATGCTATAAGCAATGATAATAATTCTGAAGTGACATACGCAGAAATTTCCGGTTTAGATTTTGTGCATCGTCAAGAAATTATTTATTCATTCAGATTAAAACAATCGCCACTGCCAAGAAATATAGTTGTCCGCGATTATGACTGGAAAAAACCTAATCAAGTGATCGCTGGAAAAGCTGATGTTTCTCAAAATGGTTTGGGAACTATTTACTTAACAAATGAAAATGTAGAAAGCGAATCCGAAGCAAATAGAATTGCAAAAATTCGTGCAGAAGAATTACAATGCCATAGTAAAACTTATTACGGAAAAAGTGTAATTCCTACCTTGCGTCCTGGATTTACTTTCAAGCTGAAAGATCATTATAACCAAAAATTTAATCAAGAATATTTACTAACCAAAGTAACTCACGAAGGCAGCCAAGAAAGTTTCTTGACTTTGGGTTTAGGAATTCCAATGTTGGCTGGTATTAACAAAAATAGTAATGAACAAAATCATTATTACTATCGCAATGATTTTGAGTGTATAGAAGCAAAACAAGTATATCATCCAAAACGCAAAGCACCACGAGCAGAAATCAAAGGCGTTATACGTGGATTTATTGATGGTGCCGGAGATTCTTCACGCCCAGAAGTTGATGAATATGGTCGTTATAAAGTTATTTTCCCGTTTGATACTTCCGGACGTGATAAAGGTAAAGGATCTTGTTGGATTCGTCGTAGTCAAGAACAAGTCGGACAAGGTAGTGGGCTGAATTTTCCACTATTAGGCGGCGTAGAAGTAACCATTAGTTTTTTAAATGGCAATCCAAATTTGCCTATTATTTCTGGAGCTTTGGCAAACGGAGAAACTCAAAGTTTATCAAAAAATACTAATACTAATTCTGAAGGAATTCACACCGCCGGAGGAAATAGATTAGTTTTTGGAAATACTGATAAAAAACAAGGTTTTGCTTTACAATCTGCTGCCGGAAGAGGTTTAGTTGTCGGAGCCGGTTCATTAAGTTCAACACAAAGTAATACTGATTATGGTTTGAATATTGCTAATAGCATATCAACAAGTGTGCATGGAATGGCTTCTGGAAAGTTATCTGGTATGAAAACATTTAAAACAGTTTATTCTCCAGCAAGTTTTAAGCATTTCAAAGAAAGTGCAGTTGGTTGGATACTTGCAATAATTCCAACGTTATTAAGTACCGCACAAGGAATTACTAAGAATATTGCCGATAAAACAGGAAATGAAGACTATGAATTTACTTCTAACACTTTGAAAGCGTTACAAGTTGCACTTATGGTTCTTTTTGAAAAACTACTAACTCCTAAATCTGATTATTCTGCAACATTGCAAACTGAAAAAAGTTATTCATTTTCTAAGTTAGAATCATTGCCATATGAAAAAGCAGATGCTATTGCTTGGTCTGCAATATCATTAGTAACTACTTTATTTGATACTACAAAGAGTGCCGTTGAAGATTCTAATGGGATCACCAAAGATAAATACGAATCTGCTAAAGAAAATTATAATACTGCCAAAGAAGCATATGAAAAAAATCCTACTAATGACAATTATATCGCTCTAAATAAAGCTGAAAAAGATTTTCAAGCGGCAAAAACTGCTTACGATAGCATTGCAAGTGGTAAAAAAGCAACAGGTTTTAAAATTGCTAATTCTGTAATATCTGAATTATTACCCGAACTAATTGCTTTGAGTTTTTTGATAGCATCTAAAGGAGGTTTAAATAAACGCCGTTTGGGTGGAGTTTTGTTAAATTCTACTGATGCAAATATTACTTTGGCAGCACGGGATCCAATCGCTTTGCATACGGCAAGGGGCGTTTTATTAAATACTGAAGATTTGTCTATCAAAGACAAAAAATTAAATAATGAACCTGATGATTCCGGCCAAACTTTTGCTGGTTACGAAAAAGGTAGTCATTTAAAATGGGGCGTTGCTGATAAAGATGGCAAACTCCCTAATGATTATACAGAAGGTGCTGAAGGCTTTACAGCGGATGAAAATAATGCTAATAAAAGTTTAACCGGATTTTTGCAAAAAAATATCAAAGATTTTAATGATAAAGCAGCTACCAAAGTAAAATATCTGACCGAAGAAGCAAAAGATGTAATGAAGCATCGTTTTATAGCAAATCAAACGCAACATATTATCAATGTTGCTGATTATGGAACTGATTTGTTTATGGGACAAAAATATAATATTGCTTATTCATTTTTGTTTGCTACTAAACAGAAATCTGACAATACTGGAGATAATGGTAAAAGTGTCACACAATTACGCATAAATTCCAAAGGTGATGCAAATGCTTTAAGTATTGCGGATGGTTATCAACCGAGCAAAACCGGTTTTATTGTTGATGTTTTTGATGCTACTGCAAAAGAGCATAGCATTACTTTACGGAGTCACGAAAAAGATAGTGCTACGACTGATGATGCTAATTATAAAAATCCGAGTGCTTGGTTAAATTTAAGCAAAAATATAGCCGAATTATCTGCTGCTGCCGGAGCTAATCAAAAACAAATGATTAAGGCAACTAACGATAGAATTTTGCTTGGAATAACTAAAACTAATAACGCCGGAGAAGTAGATGTCAAAAATGGAGCGGTTATTACGACAGATAATTTGACTATCAAAGTTGGAACCCATCAAATCATTATAGATAATAATG
This sequence comes from Dechloromonas aromatica (nom. nud.), assembly GCA_004555545.1. Taxonomy (GTDB): domain Bacteria; phylum Pseudomonadota; class Gammaproteobacteria; order Burkholderiales; family Rhodocyclaceae; genus SFHR01. The sequence continues at coordinate 1,680 of SFHR01000060.1, read as the reverse complement.
GAATAACTTTGACGCCAGACGGAGCTATCACATTAGATAAAATAAAAGTAAAAGAAGACAAAATTTCTGACTTAACAGAATTAGAAGGATCTACATTAAAAATAGGGGCACAAGGAGTTATTAAAATCGGCTAACACTCAAACTAAATAAAATTAAATAAAAATAAAAATAAAAAACATTTTCCACGAGAAATAACCAAAAATTTTTTGAAAAATCTTGTGGAAAAAAAATAAAATTATGTATTTATAATTTTTATTTTATTGGTAGCAATTTCTAACGTTGTTATATTTTTTTGTAATTCTACTAACTTTGTTTCTTTATCAAAAACGTTGCTAACTTGCTTTATTTGTTCCAGATAATTTAAGTTTTGAGAAATATTATTATTCTCATTTTGTAACTTATTACTAATACAAATTTCTGCAGTTTCTATAACATTATCAAAGTTATTTTTTATTTCTTGCTGAATAAGCTTTAATGCTTTAATTATCACTTGATTTTTAAATTTTGTGATTGCATTTTGCTTTTCCTCTCCTGGCGACATATATAAGATATCTGCACATTCTTTGTTAGAAATAGAAAGATTTTGGCTAATTTGTTCGCGGAAAATATTTTTAATTTTGTGATTATTTTGTGTAGATATTTTATCAATACTACGCACATTTATTTGCATTTCTTCCAAAATATCTTTAATTTCTTCTATATATTTTTCGCATTCATAAGTTAATTTATCTTCTATGCTTTCAGATTGCATTATAAGTTGATTTTTTAATTCACTTAATAATGAATTTATTTTCGTGGTATCATCAGCAGTTGCAGTTTGTTGATTATAAGTTGGTGTTTGTGCGATTACTTTTTCTTTATCTCCAGATGAAAATAAAGTTTTTACACCATCTATAATTGCAGGTAATGCTGAAATTAACAAATGCCACCAAGCCATATTATCATTTCCTTTATTTTTGCTTTTAGTTTTTGATGTTCTTGTAGTTTTTTAAGTTTTGGTTTTTGAGGTTTTTGTAACCATAGTAATTACTTACTTATTTATGATTTTAGTTTATAAGATTTTAATAATTTTAAAGCATACTGATTTATACATAATTTTTCGGCTAATTCAATTTGTGTTTGTTCTTTTTTATTAGCGTTAGTATTTTCTTTCAAAGTATTTAACACGTCTAAACTACTTTGAGCGATACTCTCTACTTGCACAAATTTATTATCTAACATATCGTTAGTATTTTCAATAGCATCTTTTAAACCATCTTTTAAGTTATTTTTCAAACTTTTTAAGGCGTTAGTAATACCATCATCTATAAATTTTTTCATAGCATTTTTTTTGGCAGAACCAGCATTCATTTCCAAGATTTGTAAGCATTTGCTATTACCAATACTAATATTTGGCATTACTTCTCGTTTGATGGAACCACGTATGCTACGTAATAATTTACGACTTTCGCGTTGTAATTGCCGATTATCTATTTTAAAGACAATTCCGGGGGCAATTTCTGTATTATTCATAGTATTTAAACTATCGGCTAATTTGTCAAACATTTCCTCGCAATCGTCGGCGATTCTATCCTCAATTTCTTCAGAACGAGTCGACACATCGTTTTTATATTCATCCAAATTATGATTTACTTGCCGAGTTTGTTCGGCGGTTGCAGTTGCAGGTTGATAAGATTCTTG
>SFHR01000009.1 GCA_004555545.1 Dechloromonas aromatica (nom. nud.) | reverse complement strand
TTGTAAGACATTTTGATGTGTATCATTAAAATGCTGATGACTATGAAGTAGGAAATTAAATCTTTCAATGAATAATTTTGAATAGATTTTTTAGAACGGAAATTTATTGAACTTTTTTCAAATTTATATACATAAAAAATTCAAAAATTAAATTTATATTAAAATATTGAAAAATATTTGAACTTTTTATTAAAAAAGTTATAAATGTTTTGCATTGCATTATTAACTTAATAATTTAATTTAACTTAACTTAACTTAACTTTTATTTTTTAACCCTTAAATAACAATTTTTTCCGTGAGAGGTGGATTTCAATTATGTCTGAAACACAAACCACATATAACGATAAAGTCGTCAAGCAATTCACAGTGATGGCTGTTATCTGGGGCATCGTCGGAATGCTCGTCGGTGTTATTATCGCGGCACAATTAGTTTGGCCAGAACTAAACTTTGGTCCTTGGCTACATTTTGGTCGCCTCCGTCCGCTGCATACAAACGCAGTTATTTTTGCCTTTGGTGGATCAGCTTTGTTTGCTACATCATATTGGGTAGTCCAAAGAACGTGTCATACGCGCTTATGGGGCGGTCCGTTAATTCCATTTACTTTTTGGGGTTGGCAATTAGTAATTGTTTTAGCAGCTATAACTCTTCCATTAGGTTATACCACGGCAAAAGAATATGCCGAATTAGAATGGCCAATTGATATTTTGATCACTTTGGTTTGGGTGGCTTATGCAATCGTATTCTTTGGAACTATCGGAACTCGCAAAGTTAAACACATTTACGTAGCCAACTGGTTCTATGGTGCTTTCATTATCGCCGTTGCCTTGTTACACTTAGGAAACTCTGCAGCTTTGCCGATTTCTCTTGATGCAATGAAATCGTATTCTGCTTATGCCGGAGCTCAAGATGCTATGATTCAATGGTGGTATGGTCACAACGCCGTAGGTTTCTTCTTGACCGCTGGTTTCTTGGGAATGATGTATTACTTTGTGCCAAAACAAGCTGGTCGTCCGGTTTATTCCTATCGTTTATCGGTTGTGCACTTCTGGGCATTGATTTTCACTTATATGTGGGCAGGTCCTCACCATTTGCATTACACGGCTTTGCCTGATTGGACTCAATCTATCGGTATGGTATTTTCTTTGATCTTATTTGCACCATCTTGGGGCGGTATGATTAACGGTATTATGACGCTTTCTGGAGCTTGGGATAAACTTCGTGACGATCCGATTTTGAAATTCTTGATTACCTCATTGTCATTCTACGGAATGTCAACCTTTGAAGGTCCAATGATGTCAATTAAAACCGTTAATGCTTTATCACACTACACTGACTGGACAGTCGGTCACGTACACTCTGGTGCATTAGGTTGGGTTGCTATGGTTTCTATCGGTTCTTTATACTACTTAATTCCACGCTTTGTAGGCAAAGACAAAATGGCAAATCACGGTTTGGTAACCACTCACTTCTGGATTGCAACTATCGGAACCGTTTTATACATTGCATCTATGTGGATTGCCGGTGTTATGCAAGGTTTGATGTGGAGAGCTGTTAATGATGACGGAACTTTGGCATATAGCTTTGTTGAATCTGTCAAAGGTTCTTATCCATTTTGGACTATCCGCGTTATCGGTGGAGCATTATTCTTATTTGGAATGATTTTGATGGCTTACAATATGTTCAAAACATTAGCCAGTGGCACTCCAAAAGAATATAAAGTTCTTCCTGCCGACAATGGTTCTCACTAAACTTTGGAGGTTTTAATTATTATGATTAAACAAGAACAGATTGAACGCAGCGTCCCATTACTTATTATTTTGACGTTGTTAGTTGTCAGTGTTGGTGGTCTATTAGAAATTGTGCCACTATTTTTCCAAAAATCTTTAACAGAACCGGTAAAAGATTTGAAACCTTATACCGCCGTGCAATTGGCCGGACGTGATATTTATCAACGTGAAGGTTGTTATAACTGCCACTCACAAATGATTCGTCCGTTCCGTGCAGAAACAGAACGCTATGGTGCTTATTCAGTTGCTGCTGAATATGTTTATGATCATCCATTTCAATGGGGGTCCAAACGCACCGGGCCTGATTTGCACCGTGTAGGCACTCGTTATTCTAATGAATGGCATCGTGCTCATTTAATAAATCCGCGTGATGTGGTTCCAGAATCAAATATGCCGGCTTTTCCTTGGTTAGCTGATACAAAAGCAAAAGATACTGTTGGGGCTGATATTGACAAAAAAATGCAAGTATTACGCACTTTTGCCAATGCTCGTGGTTTGCCAACTTACTCTGATGAAGAAATCGCCAATGCCAAAGAAAGTTTGGGCGATATGACTGAATTAGATGTATTGATTGCTTATTTACAAAATTTGGGCGTTGCAAACAACCCAATGGTAAAACAAAATCAGTTCTAAGTAATATCAGTTTTAATTTGTTCCACGAGAAATGACAAAAATTTTTTGGAAAATATTTGAAAGATATAAAAAATGGAAAGTTTAACTATCAACGATTATCGCTCAATTATTACTGTTTGCGGTCTGCTATGCTTTTTGGTGATTTGCTTTTGGGCTTATCACAAACAATCTCAAAGTGGATTTGATCAAGCGGCTAATATTCCGCTGAACGATGATGATGTGGTGCTTTCCGATAACGATGATAAAAAAACAAAAAATTCTTGACATTACTTTCTGCGTGGTGAATACGATTAAACAATAAACAAAAGGAATATCAAAATGAGTTACGATTTAAGTGCTTTTTGGAACGGCTATGTCGTTGCGATTGTAATTTGTAGCATCTTGGGTTGTGCATTATTGTTATTTGTGCAAAGTAAAGCAACTTTCACCGAAAATCAGGAAACTGGTCACAAGTGGGACGAAACTTTGCAAGAATACAATAATCCTATGCCTAAATGGTGGATGTGGTTATTTACGCTGACCATTATCTTTGGTTTGGTTTATTTGACTTTATATCCAGGTTTGGGAAATTACGCCGGTCAATTAGGTTGGACTTCTGCTAAACAATTAGAAAAAGAAATCGCCGACACCGACGCCAAAATCAAACCTATGTTTGAAAATTATTTGAAAACCGATATCAAAGAATTAGCCAAAAATTCTCAAGCTATGGAAACCGGCAAACGTTTGTTCCAAACATATTGTATGCAATGTCACGGAGCAAATGCCACAGGAACCAAAGGTTTTCCAAACTTGGCTGATAATGATTGGTTATTCGGTGGCGAACCAGAGCAAATCAAAGAAACCATTGCTAATGGTCGTGTAGGTATTATGCCTCCTTACGGCGGTGGTGAAGCATTGTCTGAAAGTCAAGTTAGCGAATTAGTTAATTATGTCCGTTCTTTGAGCGGTATGAAACACGACGCAAATTTGGCTGCTGCTGGAAAACCATTATTTGAACAAGGTATTTGCGTTGCTTGTCACCAACCGGGCGGTGCTGGTATGATTGGCTTGGCTCCAAATTTGACCGATCAAGTTTGGTTATACGGCTCATCTGAAAAAGTGATCGCTGAAACTATCGTCAATGGAAGAAATAATCGTATGCCGGCTTGGCAAGAATTTCTTGGCGATGAAAAAGTTCATTTATTAACTGCTTATGTTTATAGCTTGAGCAATAATAAATAGACAAAACCAAAAATAAAATTTTTTCCGCGAGAAATCTCAAAAAATTTTTGAGATTTCTCGTGGAAATTTTTTATGCTTATTTTTATTCTTATTTATTCAATCTTTTTTTATTTTTTATTATGAAAATTTTTCAAAATGCTGAAATAAATGTCGGCAGACAAATATTTTGAGATGTTGCCAAAACCATCGCTATTTTTGGAATGATTTTGGCTCACGTCGCAACAAAGTTTCAAATGCGGCATAGAATTAACTAAAAAGCGTGGATTTTGAACTTTATTCGTTTTCCGTTGTTATTGTTGCTGCTGTATTTTTTCATTGATGAAAATACTATCAAAACGAACTTGAAAACCGAGATTATTTTTGATTTACTTGCATTAGATATTTTGCATTTTCGGCAATATTTACAATGTTATCATTTGCGTTTTTTGTGAGCAAAGTTTTGAGTAATAAAATACTAAAAATTTGTTCGTCAATAAGCAAAAATATATATCCAACAATGGATTTATATAGGTTGGTTTATTTACATTCCTTGCAAGATAATTTTTGGTATTAAATTCAATTTGATAATGGTTTTACTTGCAACAATAATGATATTTATTATTTCTGAGTTGTTGGCAAAGTTATATAAATAAAATAAATTAAATAAATTAAATAAATAAAAAATTTCCACGAGATTTCCAAAAAAATTTTTAGAATTCTCGTGGAAAAATATAGTTATAATATTTTTTTATTATTAACTTTATATTTGCATTTGTATTTGCATTTGCATTTGCAAATACTTCAAGGATATTTTTATTATGAATATTGCTATAAATATGTATTTAAGCACGTTAAAACAACGCACCGGAATCGGTAATTATGCTTATAATTTAATGAAGGCATTAAGTGAAATAGTCGCCGTAAAAAATAATGATAAATTATATTCTTATGCACACGGAAAGTTGTTCCAAAATTTAGATATTGAAAATACTTCAAGCAACAATATAATAAATTTAATATTGAAATTTTTACCAAGTAAATATTTATATACAATTCCGTTTTATATTCCCATACGCGAGAAAATTTTACAGATTTTAAATAAGTCAAAAAATAAACAAAATCTATTTAGTGATTATAAAATTGATATATATCACGAGCCAAATTTTTTGTTAGAAGTAAATGAAAATAATACGAATAATAATACGAATAATAATATAAAAACAATAATAACTGTGCACGATTTATCTATTTTTGATGTGCCGGAAACTCACCCAAAGCATCGCGTGGAATTCGTCACAAAAAATTTAGAAAAATCATTAAATAAAGCTGACAAAATTATTTGTGATTCTGAATTTACTAAACAAAGATTATTGCATTATTTTCCGCAGACAAAATCCAAAAGTAAAGTTATTTATCTCGGCGTTGAAAATAAATTTATGCCGTTAGCAAATTTACTAAAAGCAGATGAAGCAAATCATAAAGAAAATGCAAATAATATATTTTTGCAGCAATATAATCTCAAAAGTCAAAGTTATATTTTAAGCGTCGGAACATTAGAACCTCGTAAAAATATATTAACTTTAATCAACGCTTTTTTACAATTACCAAATAACTTACAACAAAAATTCCCATTAGTAATTATCGGACAACGCGGTTGGTTAGATGATAATATAATCAACCAAATAAATGCATTAGTAAATCAGCAAAAATTATATTTCTTAAACTATGTCAGCGACGCCGACTTAATACGATTATATGCAAACGCAAAAGTATTTTGTTATCCATCAATTTACGAAGGTTTTGGTTTGCCTCCGTTGGAAGCAATGGCGTCAGGAATTCCGGTAATTACTTCTAACAGCAGCTCAATTCCGGAAGTAGTCGGCGAAAATAGTTTGATGCACGAAAGTCAAAATGACTTGCAATTAAAACAACATTTATATAATGTATTAAATGATGAAAATTTGCATAAGCAACTCAGTGAATATTCACTAAATCGTTCCAAATTATTCAGTTGGAATAAAACTGCTGAACAAACTTTGCAAGTTTATAAAGAATAAACATTTACAAAATCAAAATTTTCCACGAGAAATATCAAAAAATTTTTGAAAAATCTCGTGGAAAAATACGTTTTTGTATATATTTTTATTTTGTTTTTATTTTGTTTTTATTCTTTGGTTTCGGTTGCTACTTCTGCTGTTTCTTCTGCAACACTAGCACCGTTTGGTGCAACAATATTAACCAAAGCAATATTTTCGTCGGTGTGCGTAAATGCTTTTACTCCGGCTGGTAATTTCAAATCTTGCAAATGAATTGCTTGACCAATATCTAAATTTGCCAAATCAACTTGAATAAATTCAGGCAAATCTTTTGCCAAGCATTTAACTTCAACTTCCGTAGCCAATTGATTCAAAATTCCACCTTTTACTTTTATACCCGGCGAAACTTCGGCATTAACAAAATGCAACGGCACTTTGGTATGCAATTCGTGAGTTGGATCAATGCGTTGAAAATCTACGTGATGAACTTTTGGTTTATAGGCGTGAACTTGATAATCACGCAATAAAGCTTGTTCTTTGTTGCCGTCAATGTTTAAGTTGATAACGGCGGAATGAAACGCTTCTTTTTTGAGCGAAAAATAAATATCTTTGTGAGACATTTCAATCATAGTGGCAGGTTTTCCGGCTCCATAAACAATTCCCGGAACTTTACCTTCACGACGTAGGCGGCGGCTCGCGCTCGAACCTTGAACTTTACGAATACTTACATTTAAGTCGAAAGCCATAAATTACTCCATTTAAAAAAGTTGTTAATGTTAATAAAAGTTTTTAGATTTTTATTTTTTGTTTATTTTTATCGCGACCAATAAAAATAAACGGCGTATTATAAAATATAAAAATATATTTTCCACGAGATTTTTATAAAAATTTTCAAAAATTTTCAAAAATTTTTTGGAATTTCTCGTGGAAAATTTGTTTTATTTTTATTCGCGGTGATACGGATGTCCTTTGATTAGCGTGTAAATTCTATAAATTTGTTCTATCAAAAATAATCTCGCCAAGCCGTGTGGCAGCGTGAAATCTGAAAGCCGAAATAATAAATTTGCGTTTTGCTTTAATTCGTCTGCGAGTCCGTCAGTTCCGCCGATTACGAAAATTATTTCTTTGTGTAAATCAAATAATTCCTGTAATTTTTCAGAGAATTTTTTTGTAGTGAAATTTTTACCACGTTCATCCAAAAGTATTATAAAAGTATCATTATTTTTATTAGTATTTTTGATATTTTGGATTATTTCACAGATTTTTTCGCTTTCGGTTTTTAGCCAACGTTGCTTGTTAGCGTCATTAGATTTTTCATTGCTACGATTTGCCGGTTTTGCCAAAAATATTTTTACTTGCAATTCGTTGGGAGAAAATCTTTGCAAATAATCATCACAAGCGTCTCCGAGCCATTTTTGAGCCGATTTTTGTCCGACGCAAATGATGCTAATTTTTTGATGATTCAAGCAAGTCATTTTTATTTTTGTTTTTGTTTTTCTAAAAATTCTTTGTAGATTTTTTCGGTGAGATTTGGAATCAAAATTTTCAAAATTCCGCTGATTTCTGCGTATAAACGTTTATTCAAAAAATTTATAAATTCTTGATTTTCTTTGATTTTTTCATCATTTTTAGGGATTTCTGTTTTGTTGCCGATAAATTCGGTCAAAGTTGGAATTTCGTTATTTTGGTTAATTTGCGGCGTATAAAATCTATCCATCAAAGCGTCAATGCGGTTTAAAACTTGATCTTCTTTATTCATAATAAAAATTTTCCACGAGATTTTTACAAAATTTTTTAGATTTATTATTTTGAATTTTTATAAATTTACAAATTTTTTTCACATAAATCGGCAACGCAACAATTTTGGCATAATGGTTTTTGGGCTTTACAAACATATCTGCCGTGCAAAATCAGCCAGTGATGAGCGTTCAATTTGAATTCGTCGGGAATATTTTTTAGCAAATTTTTTTCTACACTCAACGGAGTTTTGCCATTTGCCAAGCCGGTGCGATTTGCAACGCGAAAAATGTGCGTATCAACGGCGATAGTTGGTTTTCCAAAAGCGGTATTCATAATCACGTTGGCGGTTTTACGCCCAACTCCGGGCAAAGTTTGAAGCAATTCAAAATCATCCGGCACGTTATCGTTGAAATTTTGGTGCAGAATTTGGCTGGTTTGCTGTAAAAATTTGGCTTTATTTTTGTATAAACCTATGCTTTTGATGAGTTCGGCGATTTTTTCCTCACCTAAATTTGCCATTTTTTCTGGAGTATTTGCGGCTGCAAATAAATTCGGCGTGATTTTATTAACGCTTTTATCGGTCGCCTGAGCTGACAAAATCACGGCAATTAGCAATTCAAAAGTAGAGTTATAAATTAGTTCAGTTGTCGGCTTTGGATTATTTTTTTGTAAGCGTTGAAAAATTTTGATGACGTTTTGTTTTTGCATATTTTTTAAATAAAAAATAAAAAATAATAAAAATAATAAAAATAAAAAAATTCCACGAGAATTCTAAAAAAATTTATAGAAATCTCGTGGAAATTTGTTGAAATTGTTTTTATTTAAAATACTTTTAAATTTTTTTAAAACTTTAAAAATACTGAAAAAATACTAAAAAAATACTGAAAAAATATTAAATAAATTTAAAAAAATATGTCAAAAATTCAATTAACTGCCGAACAAAAAAAACAACTCAAAGCCGCCGCTCACGCTTTAAATCCGGTGGTAATAATTTCCGAAAATGGTTTGTCTGCAAATGTTATCAAAGAAATTGATAACAATTTAAAAGCTCACGAATTGATAAAAATTCGTGTTTTTGGCGACGACAAAAATTTACGCCAACAATATTTAGAAGAAATCTGCCAAAAATTAAATTGTATCGCTATACAAACTATCGGCAAAATTTTGATCGTTTATAGACCAAATCCAAATAAAGCAAAAAATTCTGCGAATTCAACAAATTCAAAATCTGGCAAAAATGCTAAAAACGGCAAAAAATTAACCAAAAAAGATTATCAAAATGACTGAAAATATTTCTTTAGATAATCTCGGACGCGTGCCAACGCCTGAATTTTACGACGCTTTGAACAATAGCAAAAATTCCGGCGATAATAATTTGTATTTGCAAATTGCCGAAGAAACTATCCAAAATTTTCCAAAATATTATCTCGGCTATTTTTGTAAAGCCGAAGCCCTTTTAAATTTAGGTGGCGAACAAAATTTGCAACTCGCCAAAGAATCCGCTCTGAAAGCATTTTCTTTGGACGCCACAAATATTAACAATCTGCAAGTTTTAAGCAAAATATTTTTTGAATTACAAGATTTCCAAAACGCTTTATTAACCATCGGCACGGCGTTACAACAAAATCCTTATTCGCCATTGATGCTCAAAAATTACGCAATCACGGCGTTGCGTTTAAATAAATTGCAGGAAGCGTTTGAAAATATCAAACAAGCCATAATTTTTGAACCAGACGATTTGCAAAGTTGGGAAATTTTAGAATCTATGCTACCAAACGCCAACGAACGTGAGCAAGTAAAATTTCAATTACGCCAACAAATTCAACAACAAAGCCATCAAATTCATTTGCAAAAATTATTGCAACAAGCCGCCGATTTCAAAGCAAATTATCAAATTATGGAAGCTATTTCAGTTTTGCAACAAGCAGAAAAATATGCAGAACAACAACTTTTCCACGAGAAATCCTAAAATTTTTTGGAAAAATTTTTAGAAAATCTCTTGGAAAATTTTCAAAGTATAAAAAAGGAAAAAAATAAAAATGGCAGAAGATAGCGACGCAGACAAGACAGAAGAACCCTCAGAACGACGATTAGAACAAGCACGTGAAAAAGGTCAAGTGCCACAATCACGCGAATTAAGCACGTTTTTGGTTTTGATTACCGCTTCCGCAATTATGTGGGGCTTGGGCGATTATTTTACTATGAAATTCGCTCACGTGGTGCGTCACGCCTTGACTCCGGATTTGAAAATAATGAAGGAAACTAATTTGCTATTACCACGTTTGGCAGAAATCACCGGAGATGCTTTTTTTATATTTTTGCCGCTAATTTTGGCGTTATTTGTGGTGGCTCTGTTGCCGCCGTTATTGCTGAATTCGTGGGTATTTTCTACACAAGCGTTAATTCCGGATATCAAAAAAATCAATCCGATAACCGGTATCGGGCGAATGTTTTCGCTACATAGTTTGGTTGAATTAGTCAAAGCAATTTTGAAAACAATTTTACTCGGTGGCGTGGCGGTGTTGATGGTTTGGTTGTATATAGACGAATTATTTCAATTATCAGTGATGCCTTTGCATACAGCGATGTCTATTGCCGGAGGAATTTTGTTGAAATGCTTTGTAGCTTTGGTTAGCACTTTGTTATTAGTTGTCAGCTTGGACGTGCCGTTCCAGATTTGGCAGCACTTTAACAAATTAAAAATGACCAAAGACGAAGTAAAGCAAGAATACAAAGAAATGATGGGAAACCCAGAAATCAAAGGCAGAATCCGGAGTTTGCAAATGCAAGCCGCCAGACGCCGTATGATGAATGCTGTTCCAGAAGCCGACGTGGTTGTTACAAACCCAACGCATTTTGCGGTGGCGATGAATTATAAGGAAGGAATGGTGGCTCCAAAGGTTGTGGCGAAAGGCAAAGGCAATATAGCAGCCAAAATCAAAGAAATTGCCGCCGAGCATTCGGTGCCAACTTTGGAAGCCCCGCCGTTAGCTCGGTCGCTGTATAAATTTGCAGATTTAGATAAAGAAATTCCGACAAAATTATATGCCGCCGTTGCCGAAGTTTTGGCGTATGTTTATCGTTTATCAACTTGGAAAAAGGAGGGCGGAAGTTATCCGCTGCCACCGAAAGATTTGCCGATTCCAAAAGAAATTTATGTAGAAGAAACATAGCAGAAGCAAAAATATAAATAAAATTTTCCACGAGATTTTTAAAAAATTTCCCAAAAATTTTTTGAGATTTCTCGTGGAAAATTGTGTTTTTGTTTAATTTTTTTATTTATTTTTTTATTTATTTTTTTAACTTCTACCAATGCTGAAATAATTGATATTTTCGGATTTCATTAGTTGCGGCGAATATAAATTTCTGCCATCAAAGATTGTTGTTGGCTTGTGAGTCAATTGTTGTTTTATCAATGCAAAATCTGGACTCCGAAATTCTTGCCATTCCGTGACGATTATCAAAGCCGTAGCGTTTTGCAGAGCTTGATTTTGGTGATTTACTAACGTTAATTTTTGCTCTGAAATTTCTTTGCCGTAAATGCGTTTTGCTTCGTTCATTGCGGCGGGGTCATAAGCGGAAATGGTGGCGCCGGATTTCAGTAATTCATTGATAACCACGCGGCTTGGAGCTTCACGCATATCATCGGTGTTCGGTTTGAACGCCAAACCCCATAAAGCAAAATGTTTGCCGTGTAAATCATCGCCAAAAATCGCTTTGATTTTCTGCACCAAAACATATTTTTGCTGCTCGTTGGCTTGTTCCACGGCGTTGAGAACTCGCAGATTTATTTTGTTGGGCTTGCAAGTTTCGGCGGTTTTGATTAACGCTTTGACATCCTTTGGAAAGCACGAGCCGCCATAACCGCAACCGGAATACAAAAAACTATAACCAATGCGACTATCCGAGCCGATTCCTTGACGAACCATTTCTATATCGGCTCCAACTGCTTCGGCTAGATTTGCCAACTCGTTCATAAAACTAATTCTGGTTGCTAACATAGCATTGGCGGCGTATTTGATGAGTTCGGCGGATTTGATGCTGGTGATAATTAGCCGTTCGTGATTGCGTTGAAATGGAGCGTATAAACTTTGCATTAACAATTTTGCTTGATCGTCGTTATCTTCCACACCGATAACAATGCGATCTGGTTTCATAAAATCATTGATGGCGGCACCTTCTTTTAAGAATTCCGGATTAGAAACTACGCTGAACGGCAAATTTTGATTACGTTTTTGTAATTCTTGCAAAACAGCATTTTTGACTTTTTCGCCGGTTCCGACGGGCACGGTGCTTTTATCAACAATCACTTTATAAGTGCTCATACGTTTGCCGATATTTTTAGCCGCTTCCAAAACATAAGACAAATCTGCCGAACCATCTTCATCCGGCGGCGTTCCGACGGCGATAAATTGTATAGTTCCGTGATTGACGGCGTCGTCAATATTTGTGGTGAAATTCAGGCGTTTGGCGGCTACATTTTTGGCGATCATTTCTTTTAGACCGGGTTCATAAATGGGGACTTCGCCGTTGAGCAAAATATTTATTTTGTCTTGATTTACGTCCAAACATAAAACATCATTGCCGACTTCGGCGAGACAAGCACCGCTGACTAAACCGACATAACCGGAACCGATAACCGTGATTTTCATAATATTTTTCCTTGATTTTTAGATTTTTATAAAACAAATTTTCCACGAGAATTCTAAAAAATTTTTTGGAAAATATTTAAAAAATATTTAAAAAATATTTAAAAAATATTTAAAAAATATTTAAAAAATATTTTAAAAATCTCGTGGAAAATGTGTTTTTTTATTGTTTTTTATTATTTCTAATTTTCTAATAAATTTTATCTTTGATTTTCCACGACAACTCTTTTCCGGCATATAACGGAATCAAAGCGTCATTATTTTCGTCAAAATCTGCAAAACTTTCCGGCACTTTCCACGCCTGTTTTATCAACGTTATTTTTTGCGGATTTCTCGGCAAGTTATAAAAATCTGCTCCAAAATGCGACAGAAAATTATCTAACAAATTTAATACTTTGTGAGTATCAAAAATTTCTGCATAAAGTTCTATGGCGTGATAAGCCGAATAACAACCGGCACAACCACAAGCATTTTCCTTGTTATGTTGCGAGTGCGGTGCCGAATCCGTTCCGGCAAAAAATTTCGGATTGCCTGATTTAATCGCAGAAATCAACGCTTGACGATGTTCCTCGCGTTTCAAAATCGGCAGACAATAAAAATGCGGCTTGACTCCGCCGACTAATAAATCATTGCGGTTGAACATCAAATGTTGCGGAGTAATTGTGGCGGCGATATTTTTGCCGCTTTCGTTGATGAAATTGACGGCGTCTTTGGTGGTTATGTGTTCCAAAACGATTTTCAAATCCGGAAATTTTTGCGTTAGCGGTTGCAAAATAGTTTCTATAAAAATGCGTTCGCGGTCAAAAATATCAACGTTTTTATCAACTACTTCGCCGTGAATTTGCAACGTCAAACCGAGTTGCTGCATTTTTTCCAAAGCCGGATAGGCGTTTTGAATATTGCTCAAACCGGCGTCGGAATTCGTAGTTGCTCCGGCTGGATAAAGTTTTACGCCAAAGATAGTTCCGCTATTTTTTGCCTCCACGATTTCTTCTGGCGTGGTGTTATCGGTGAGATAAAGCGTCATCAGCGGAGAAAAATCTGCAAAATTTTTGGCAATATTTTTGATTTTTTCGTGATAAGCAATGGCTTGATTAGTCGTAGCAATCGGAGGTTTGAGATTTGGCATAACTAAAATTTTGCCAAAGTTTTCGGCGGCGTGTTTGACGGTCAAATTTAACGCTTTTCCGTCGCGTAAATGAATATGAAAATCGTTGGGTTTGTGAATAGTAATTTGATTTTCCATTTTGCTTATAAATAATTAAACTAAAAATAATTTTTGATGTCTTTAATATTTTTATATTTGTATTTTATTTATAATTTAATACATTATTTAATATATTATTTAATATATTATTTAATATATTATTTAATATATTTATTTTTATTCATTAAAAAAAGGAGTATTTTTATAATGACTGAACAAGTTAGAATGGTAAATTGCATAAAACTCAAAAAGGAAGCAGAAGGCATAAAATTTGTTCCTTATCCGGGTGAGTTAGGCAAAAAAATTTTTGAAAATGTATCGCAAGAAGCGTGGCAACAATGGCTGAGATTTCAAACTATGTTAATTAACGAAAATCGTTTGAATTTGGCAGATAAAGATCACAGAAAATATCTGATGGAACAAGCAGAAAAGCATTTTTTTGGTGACGGTGCTGATCAAATTTCTGGTTATGTTCCGCCAAAAAATTAGTAGTAGTAATTTTAAAAAAATATAAAAAAATATATATTTTTATGCGGTTAAATATTTTGATTATTTAGCCGTTTTTTTTGATTTTTTGTATATTAAAAATAATAAAAAATAATAAAAAATAATAAAAAATAATGAAAAAAATTGAATATAAAAAGCGTAAAAAATTACATTTACAAAAACTAAAAAAAATATTAAAAATCTCGTGGAAAAATGGTTGGTTTTGTTATAAAAATCGCAAAGTAATTCAAAAAGTTGCGTCAAAAAATTATAACGAACGTCCGCAAAAAACTGATTTAACTTTGATAGTAATTCATAATATTAGTTTGCCGCCGAATAATTTTGAAAATAAATGGGTAGAAAAATTTTTTCAAAATAAATTACTTCCCAAAAATAATGTTTATAAAAAACGTGCTTTGATAAAAAAATATCCATATTTTGCAACTATTGCCGAGCAAGAAGTTTCATCGCATTTTTATATCAGAAGAAGCGGGAAAATTATACAATTTGTGAGTATCAAAAAACGGGCTTGGCACGCTGGAAAATCTATGTTTTTAAATACGGAAAATTGTAATAATTTTTCTATTGGCATAGAATTATCTGGCAGTGATTTTTTGCCGTTTTCTATTTGGCAATATTATAGTTTGAGAAAACTTATTTTTTCTTTGAAAAGATGTTTTAAAAACTTACAATTTATCAGCGGACATTCTGACATTGCTCCGCAAAGAAAAACCGATCCGGGAAAGTATTTTTATTGGCAAAATTTGCAAGAAGTATTAGCAAAAACAAATATTAAAAAACCTTAAAAAAGTTAAATTTTTACAATTACTGTTGCCATTCTTCCGGTTATTCCTTTATCGCGGCGATAAGAAAAATATTTGTAATTATTTGCGTTATTATTGTTATCATTTTTGCAGCAAAAAGTGCAATCATCAGTTTTAAAAATATTAGTTGGCAAAATATTATTTGCTAATAATTCATTTGTTGCTAATTGCTGCAAATTTGCTAAATATTTTTTATTATTTATATCATTTTGTTTTATCGGCAAAAATGCGTTAGTATTTTCAGAATTATTGTTTATAAAAGCATTAAAAACATCTTCGCCAACTTCAAAACAACATTGTTGAATACAAGCTCCGAGCCATACAAAAATATCAGTAGCAAAAATATTATTTGCAAAAAATTTTTGGAGCGTTTTACTGATAATATTTTTATGCAAACTTTTCCAACCGCAATGTAAAGCAGCGATAAATTTTGCATTACTATCAAACAATAAAACCGGAAGACAATCGGCGGTCATAATGCAACAAGCGATATTATTTTGATTAGTAAAAATTGCGTCAGCAGTCGGCAGAAAATTTGGGGTTATTTTGTTAATATTTTCAGCGTTAATCTCAAAAATAGTATCGCCGTGAATTTGATTTACAAAACATATTTTGCAATTTGGTTTATTGATTAGTTGCAATAAATTTTGGTTTAAATTTTTACTTTTTACGTCACCAAAATTTGCCGTAGTTTGAAAAGCAATAATATTATTTAGTAAATTTGGAATTGTTATTTTTTGCATAGTTATTTTTTGCATAGTTATTTTTTTGATTTTTTTAAATATTTTCCACGAGATTTTTAAAATATTTTTCAAAAATTTTTTGAGATTTCTCGTGGAAAATCTTCAAAATATTTTATTTGCATAATTTGCTGATACAAATCAGCGGCTTGATAAAAATTTTTACTCAAATATTTCAGCCAAAGTTTTATGCGTCCGGCGGTTTGTTGTGAATTTAAACGTTTGCGGACTTTGAAAGCATACAAACTCAACAAATCTACGATTTTTTGCCAAGCGTTTTTATTTTCCGCATCAAAATTTTGCAAATTTTTTATATCGCAAATCAACAACGGATTACTCACCGCACCGCGTCCGAGCATCAAATGCGGAGTTTTAGCGATATTTTGGCAATTTTTAGCATCTTCTAACGACCAAATTTCGCCGTTCGCAATTATCGGAAAATCAGCGAATTTCTCGGCAATTTCAGCGATTACGTCGTAATGAATTATTTTTTGATACATTTCCATTTTAGTTCTGGCGTGAATTGTCAAAAAATTCAAATCCGCCGAAATTACCGCCTGACTGCATAATAACGCTGATTTTGTATTTTCTACGCCCAAACGAATTTTCGCCGAAACGCTGATATTTTGCGGGACGGATCGGCGAACTTGTTGGCAAATCTCAAAAATCAAATCCGGATTTTTTAACAACTCTGCACCGCCGCCGTGCCGATTAACTGTCGGCGACGGACAACCGAAATTCAAATCAATTCCGTCCGGCGATAATTGCGATAAATTGAAAGCATTTTCGGCTAATAATTTGGCGTGACTACCTAATAATTGCACGATCAATTTTGGGCGATTTTTGGCGTCCATCAACAATTCCGGAGCCATTTTTGTATAAACATAATCTGGTAAAACGTTATTGCTTATGCGGACAAATGGCGTAAAAATTGCGTCATATGTGCTTACGGAACATAAAATTTGCCGCAATTCAAAATCTAATAAACCTTCCATCGGAGCCAAAAAAATTCGTGGCTGTTGAGCGAAAAATTCCTGCGAAAAATAATTATTTGTTGGCATTATTTTTATTATTTTTTAATACTTCAAAAATTTTATATACTAATTTGCCTTTAACGACTTAAATTAAAAAAAATAAATATAAAAATATTCTAAATTTTTGAAAATGTGGTTAGAAAAAATTAACCAGCCCAGCGATTTAAAACTTTTATCGCCTTGTCAATTATCAAAATTAGCCGCCGAAATCCGTGAATTTATGTTGCAAAGTTTAAATAAAACCGGCGGACATTTGGCGTCAAATCTTGGCGTGGTGGAATTGACTTTGGCGTTGTTTTACGTTTTTGATTTGCCAAAAGATCAAATCATTTGGGACGTCGGACATCAAAGTTATACGCACAAAATTTTGAGCGATAGAAAAAATGTATTTTCCACCTTGCGTCAATATAACGGCATTTCTGGATTTCCGTTACGCTCGGAAAGCGTTTTTGATAGCTTTGGCGTCGGACATTCTTCTACATCAATTTCGGCGGCTTTGGGGATGGTTAAGGCAAATCAGATTTTGCATAACGATTCCAAAATAATCGCAGTTATCGGTGACGGAGCAATGACCGCCGGAATGGCTTTTGAAGCGTTAAATAACATTTCCAAAAATGATGATATTTTGGTTATTTTGAACGACAATGAAATGTCAATTTCTAATCCGGTTGGAGCTTTGAATTCAATTTTGACTCGCATAACCAGCGGCAATACTTTTAACGCTTTTAAAAATTTGAGCCGCCAGTTTTTAGAATTCGCACCGCCGCCGTTTTTAGAAATCGCCAAAACTGCCGAAGAACAAGTCAAAAATTTCAAAAATTTACTTTCCTCACCAAAAGGAAATTTATTTGAAGAATTTGGCTTCAAATATTACGGCGTGATTGACGGACATAATTTGGACGATTTAATCAACACGCTGAAAAATTTAAAAGATATCAAAGCACCAAAATTTTTGCATATTGCAACTAAAAAAGGCAAAGGATTTTTCCCAGCCGAACAAAATCCGATTAAATATCACGGCGTTAGCAAAGGTTTTTTAGATTTTTCAGAAAATTCCACGAGAAATCAAAATAATTTTTTGGAAAAAAATTCGCCAAAAACTTTCACGGATGTTTTTTCGCACTGGCTTTGTGATGCCGGTGAGCAAAATTCCAAAATGGTTTGTATAACTCCGGCGATGTGCGTTGGTTCTGGGATTGTAGATTTTGCTAAACGTTTTCCGCAACGCTTTTTTGATGTTGGAATCGCCGAACAACACGCCGTAACTTTTGCGGCTGGTTTGGCAACGCAAGGGATAATTCCGGTTGTGGCGATTTATTCTACTTTTTTACAACGTGCTTATGATCAACTGATTCACGATGTTGCACTGCAAAATCTGCCGGTAATTTTTGCCGTTGATAGAAGTGGTTTGGTTGGCGAAGATGGAGCAACTCACGCTGGAATGTTTGATATTTCTTTTTGCCGATGTATTCCAAATGTGAAAATATTTGCTCCGGCGGATGGCGTTGAGTGTTATCAAATGTTACAATTTGCCATCCAAAATTTGCAGACAAATAAAGATTTTGTCTCGCCGATAATTATTCGTTATTCAAAACGTAAAATTGTTGATAGTAATGAATTTTTAGAAAACATAAATAATAAAAATTTGGCAGAAGTAAATTATTTGAAAGCAGAAATAAAACGAGATTTTCAACATAAAAATTCTGATAACAAATGCAAAAATATTATATTAGCGTTGGGAGATTTACTTTATACGGCGTTACAAATTGCCGATGAAGTTGATGCGATGGTTGTTAATTTACGTTGTGCAAAACCTATTGATTTTGAAAGTATTGAAAAAATTATACAAAATCTCGTGGAAAATATTTCTAACGGCAGTTCTGACGCCAAATTTGATATAAATATTATAACATTGGAAGATAATGTAATCAAAGGCGGAGTAGGTGAAGAAATTACTACATTTATTCAACAAAAATTTAATAGTAATGCCCAAAATAGTAACAAAATTAGTAAAGCCAAAAATATCAAAGTGTATAATCTTGGAATTCCAGATAAATTCATTGAACACGGCGAACATAATTTGTTATACAAACATATAAATTTGGATGCACAAAGTATTTTGTCATTTATCAAAAATTTATAAAGAATAACTATTTTTAATTTTAGTAATTAAAAATTTTTATTTATTTTTTAATTGAAAATTGAATTATTACTAATAATAATAAACTAAAAAATATAAACAAATAAAAAATATTATCAAATAAAATTAAATATAAATAAATATAAAAAACATAATGGAAAAAACAAATCAAATGGAAGACGTTCAAAATTTTGCCGATAACCGCAAAATCGCTATTAACCAAGTTGGAATTAAATCGCTAAAATTTCCCATAATCATCGCCGATAACACCAAAAATCAAGCAACCGTTGCCGTTGTGAATATGTATGTTTCTTTGCCAGATAACGTCAAAGGCACTCATATGTCGCGTTTTGTGGGAATTCTCAACGAAATTTATCAAAGCAAAAAAGCAATTTCTATCCAAAATTTTCCGCAACTTTTGCAAGAAATGATTGAGCGTTTAGAAGCCGAAAACGGTTTCATTGAAATGAATTTCCCATTTTTTATCAACAAAGCCGCTCCGGTTTCCGGCGTGCAAAGTTTGTTAGATTACGATTTGACTTTTATCGGCAAAATCAATAAAACTAATGGCGTAGATTTCACGCTCAAAATGGTTATTCCGGTTACCAGTTTATGTCCGTGTTCCAAGAAAATTTCTGAATACGGTGCTCATAATCAACGCAGTCACGTGACCGTTTGCGTGAAATTTCACAAAGACAGAATCGCCAACATTTGCATAGAAAACTTAATCCGCAGCATAGAAAAAGAAGCATCTTGCGAATTGTATAGTTTGCTAAAACGCCCGGACGAAAAATTCATCACCGAAAAAGCTTACGATAATCCAAAATTCGTGGAAGATATGGTGCGAGACGTGGCAGCCAAATTAAATAAAATCAGCGAAATAACTTGGTTTTCTGTAGAATCCGAAAACTTTGAGTCAATTCATAATCATTCTGCTTACGCAAAAATAGAACAGCAGAAATAAAAATAACAAAAAAAATTCCACGAGAAATCCAAAAAAATTTTTGAAAATCTCGTGGAAAAAATTTAAAAATTTAAAAATTTAAAAATTTAAAAAAACTAAAAAAAATATACAAAAATGCAACAAAATTTTTCCTCTGATTCTGATTCTGATTCTTTATCGCTGAAAATCAATGGCGAAACTAAATCTTACGCAAATGTTGAAACTTTGCACGATTTGCTCAGCGAGTTAAATTATTTGGGGAAACGCTTGGCGGTTGAATTAAATGGCGAAATTGTGCCAAAAAGCGAATATCAAAATACCAAACTCAACAACAACGATAACTTGGAAATTGTGGTGGCTGTTGGTGGCGGTTAATTTGATTTATAAAAAATTTCCACGAGATTTCCAAAAATTTTTTTAGATTTCTCGTGGAACTTTTATCAAAAATAAGCAAAAATTAAATAAAAAAATATTAAAATCGCACGCATTCATTTAATAAATTTAATACTAAATACTAAATACTAAATACTAAATACTAAATTTATAAATTTGAAACGCTTAAAAAATTAACAAAATTAACAAACAACGCAAAAAAAAACATTACAAATTACAAAGTAAAATATAAACAAAATATAAAAATTTATTTATCTATTTTTTCTTTTTATACTTGAACTATTTTTATTTTTGCCCGAATTATGACAGATTCTAACCACTTTATTTCTAACAACAACGGCTTTGGTCAAAATAACCAAAACTATCATCCAAGCCAAAACCAAAGCCAAAATTCAAATCAAAATCAAAATCAAAATCAGAATCAGAATCAAAATCAAAATTATCAAAGCAATAGCGGTTCAGATAATTTGAATAATACGAATAATATCAGCAACAACAGCATTTATGCCAACGCAAATGTCAATGCAAATTACAACAATGATTATAACGATGGCAGTAATGTTGGCGTGAATCAAAATTTCAATAATGATGCAAATTTTGCTCCAATCGGCTCTACAAAATTCCAAGTTGTTGATAGACAAAATAATTTGCGTAATCGCGAACCATTTCGCCGTGAATGCGATACCGTAATTCGTATTTTTGGAGTTGGTGGTGCTGGTGGAAATGCCGTAGAACATATGATCAATTCAGATGTTTATGGTGTTGAATTTGTTGTAGCAAATACAGATTCTCAGGCCTTGAATTTATGTTCGGCTCCTAAAAAAATCTCGCTCGGAGAAAGTGGGCTTGGAGCCGGAGCCAAACCTGAAAAAGGTCGTGCTGCCGCAGAATCACAAGTTGATGATATTCGTGCCGCTTTGGAAGGTTCAAATATGGTTTTCATCACTGCCGGAATGGGCGGAGGAACCGGAACCGGAGCCGCTCCGATTATCGCCAAAATCGCCAAAGAAATGGGAATTTTGACCGTCGGCGTGGTTACCAAACCTTTCAAATTTGAAGGCAATCGCCGTATCAAAGCCGCTAATGCCGGTGTTGATGAATTAATCCAAAATGTAGACTCCTTGATTATCGTTTTAAATGATAATTTGATGGATTATCTTGGCGATGAAGCAACAGTCGCTGAATGTTTCCGTGCCGCCGATGATGTTTTGAAAAACGCCGTTTGCGGAATTATTGAAATCATTTATCGTCCGGGTTTGATTAACGTAGACTTTGAAGATGTCCGCACCGTTATGACTGATATGGGACGCTCAATGATGGGCTTTGCCGAAGCCGAAGGTGTTGATAGAGCAAGAATTGCCGCTCAAGAAGCAATTGCCTCGCCGTTGTTGGATGGCGTAAATTTAGCAACTGCAAGCGGTATTTTGGTAAATATTTCCGGCAGCGAAAGTTCCTTAAAACTCAAAGAATGTTATGAAGTAATGGACGTAATCAAAGGTATTTCCAACAATAACGACGAAGATTATATGGTTTGGGGATCCGTTTTTGATGAAAGTTTAGGCGATAAAATTCGCGTGACAGTTGTGGCCACTGGCTTGGAAGTGCAAATGCAAAAAATCCCAGAAATCGTAGTAACTCAACATAGCAAAACCGGAACCGATGACTTTGCTACTTCCGGAAGCACGGCGAGAGTTATGGATACTCCGGCGGTAAATCGTCGTCGTCGCAGCGGAGGCGGAGTGCCGAATAATCTGACCGCCGAAGTTTTAGCAAATAGCGGCGTAGATCACTTTACGATTCCGGCGTTTTTACGCAAACAAGCTGATTAGTTTGAATAAATAAATTTTCCACGAGATTTTTCAAAAAATTTTTAGGAATTCTCGTGGAAAATTTTGAATTTAGTAATTTAAAAAAATAATAATTACACAAGCAAATAATTAAAAAAAATAATGATTAAACAAAGAACAGTAAAACAAGCGGTTTCTACAACTGGCGTTGGTTTGCACGGCGGCGTAAAAGTTAATTTGACTATTCGCCCAGCCGAAATAAATACCGGAATTATTTTCCGCCGCACTGATGTCGCTGAACCGATTTTAATTCCTGCCAAAGCTCATTTAATCGGCGATACGCGTATGTGTTCGTGCTTGGAAAAAAATGGCGTAAAAGTTGGAACTATTGAACATTTGATGTCGGCTTTATGCGGACTTGGCATTGATAACGCTTGGATTGATATAGACGCTCCGGAAGTGCCAATTTTAGACGGCTCGGCGGCACCTTTTATTTTTTTGATTCAGTCCGCCGGAATTGAAGAACAAAACGCTCCCAAAAAATTTATCAAAATCAAGCAAACTATTGAGGTCATGGACGGCGATAAATGGGCAAAATTTGAACCTTATTCTGAAGGTTATAAATTAGCGTTTTCCATTATTTTTAATCACCCAGCCATTGATAGTTCATCGCAACAAGCGGTCGTGGATTTTTCTTATGATTCTTATGTTCAAGAGGTTTCTCGTGCCAGAACTTTTGGTTTTATGCAGGAAGTGGAATTTTTACGCGAAAATGGTTTGGCACTCGGTGGCGGTTTGGATAATGCTATTGTTTTGGATGAATTTCGCGTATTGAATCCCGAAGGTTTGCGATACGCCGATGAATTCGTGCGTCATAAAATTTTGGATGCAGTCGGAGATTTATATTTGATAGGAAATCCGTTGTTGGCGGCGTATTCGTCGCACAAAGGCGGTCACGCTTTAAATAATATGTTGGCGAGAAAATTATTAAAGCCGGAAAATCAACATTGTTGGGAATTTGTCACTTTTGAAGAAACGGCAACTGCTCCCAAGGGTTTATTGCACTGGTTCGGCGAAAAACAATGGAATTTAGCCACCGCATAAAAACATAAAAAAATAAACAAAGGCAAAAATAAAAAAATAAAAAAATAAAAAATTTCCACGAGATTTCACAAAAATTTTTTGAGATTTCTCGTGAAATTTTTTTATTTTTATTCTTCTTCTACTTTTTGCAATTTGTATAAATAATTGTATAAGCCGTTTGGATTTTTTAGCAATTCTTGATGCGTTCCTTGCTCTAATTTTTCGCCGTGTTTTAGCACCACAATTTTATCCGCACCTTCAATCGTAGAAAGACGGTGAGCAATAATCAACGTAGTTTTACCTTGCATCAAATGATCAATCGCAGCTTGGACAAAACGTTCAGATTCGGTGTCTAACGCCGAAGTCGCTTCATCCAAAATCAAAATCGGAGCGTTCTTCAAAATCGCCCGAGCAATCGCTAAACGTTGCCGTTGTCCGCCGGAAAGTTTTACGCCGTTTTCGCCGATTAAAGTATCAAACCCGTTAGGCAATTTTTCTATGAATTCCAGAGCATAAGCGGCTTTGGCGGCGTTTTTGATTTCCTCCAACGTTGCATTGACTTTACTGCCGTAAGCAATATTTTTGGCAATCGTATCGTTGAATAACACTACTTCTTGGCTTACCAGAGCGATATTTTCTC
Source organism: Dechloromonas aromatica (nom. nud.) (assembly GCA_004555545.1). GTDB lineage: Bacteria > Pseudomonadota > Gammaproteobacteria > Burkholderiales > Rhodocyclaceae > SFHR01. The sequence goes on along the minus strand of SFHR01000009.1, from coordinate 7,647 downwards.
GCAAACTTTGTAGCGAAATCTGATTTAAATCTATGTTGTTAATGAAAATTTGATTATCCGCAATATTGTAAAAACGCGGCAACAAATTCGCCAACGTAGTTTTTCCGCTTCCGGAAGGCCCAACTAAAGCAACTTTTTCGCCAACTTTGATATCCAAAGAAAAATTCTTTAATACCGGATTTTCGCTGTCGTCATATTGAAAACTCAGATTTTTAATTTCCACGAGATTTTGCGAATTATTTTTGGAAATATCAATATTGTGCAAATCCAAATTTTTATTTCCTTTATCAATTTCTGCTTGTTCATCTATCAAATGGAAAACGCTTTCTGCGGCTGCCAAACCGCGTTGAATCGGAGCATTTACGTCCGCCAAACGTTTTAACGGAGCCATAATCATCAACATTGCCGTTATAAACGACACAAAACTTCCGACCGTTGCTTCATCGCTAACACTGGCTTGTTTCAAAGCAACTCCCATAATTATAGCGATCCCACACGCCGCAAAAAATTGCACTAACGGCGTTTGTGCTGCAACCGATAACGTTGCTTTCATAGCCAAACTCCGCTGCAATTCTACGGCTTTGGCGAAACGTTGTTGCTCAAATTGCTGTCCGCCGAAAATTTTTACCACTTTGTGTGCTTCTATACTTTCCTGCAAAACTTGATTCAATTCGCCCATAGATTCTTGTTGTCCGCGTGAAACTTTGCGAAGTCGTTTGCTGAAAAATCGCACCACAAAAGCAATAAACGGCACCACTGATAGCGTGATTAACGTTAGTTGCCAATTCAAATAAATTAGCCAAATCATCAAGCCAATCACTGATAACGAATCTTTGATTAACGCCGTCAGAGCATTTGTGGCGGCTCCGGCAACATTTGTCACGTCATAAGCAATGCGGGACATTAAACGCCCGGACAAGTTATCGCTGTAATATTTGGTAGGCAGATTTACCATTTTGGCAAACATAGCGTTACGTAATTCGCTGATTACGTTGTTAGAAACCCAACTCATAGCGTAATCGCCGATAAATCCAAAAAACGCCCGAGCCAAAAAAATTCCCATAATTATCGCCGGGAAAATCAGCCAATCATAGGCTCCGGCAGATTTTGAAAATCCGTTGTCTAATAACTTTTTCATCATTGCCGGAAAAATCGGCTCCACCAGCGACGAACCAGCCATCGCCAACAAAGCGATGGCAAAAATTTTCCAATAAGGTTTTACATAACTTAACAAACGTAAATATAACTCTTTGCTTGTCATAATAATGAATGAAAAAATTTATTTAATTTAATTTATTTAATTTAAGAACTAAAAAACTAAAAAACTAAAAACTGAAATTTTTCCACGAGAATTCTAAAAAATTTGTTGGAAATCTCGTGGAAAAATGTTATTTATTATTTATTGTTGCTGTTCGGATTATTTTTTTGCCCTACAACTGCGGTAATTTTGATAATCCGATTTTCTGGGATTTCTGTATGTGCCAAAACTTTGAGATCCGGAATATTTCGATGCAAAAATCTAGATAACAATAAACGTAAATTTGGCGGAACTAACAACACCGGCGGCAATCCCATACTTTCTTGACGTTCAGCGGCGGCGGCGGTTTCTTTGATTAACGTTTCGGCTAAACTTGGCTCAAAACTGGTATTGGCTGAACTTCCGCTCATTGCTTGGCTGAGCAATCTTTCCAAAGTCGGATCCAAAGAAATCATTTGCATTTCACCAGTTCCCGGAAATAATTGTTGCACGATGGCTCGTCCTAAAGCTATCCGCACTTGGGTGATAAGTTCGTCGGCAGATTGCGTTCTGGTGGCGTGGTCAGAAATCGTTTCAATGATAGTCCGCACGTCACGAATATGCACGCCTTCTTCTAACAAACCTTGCAGAACTTTTTGTAGCGTTCCCAACGGCAATAATTTTGGTACCAAATCTTCCACGAGTTTTGGAATTTCTTTATTGACGTGATCCAACAATTGTTGAACTTCTTGACGACCTAATAATTCTGCGGCGTGGCTCAAAATAATATGGTTCAAATGTGTCGCCACAACTGTTGAAGAATCCACAACCGTATAACCGTAAGCTTGAGCTTGATCTTTAGTTCCTTCATCAATCCAAGTTGCCGGAAGTCCGAACGCCGGATCCGTAGTTTCGCGTCCCGGCAAAGTTCCAGCAACGCGTCCCGGATTGATTGCTAAAAATTGTCCGATAAACGCTTCACCTTGACCAACATCAACGCCTTTGAGCATAATCCGATAATTATTTGGTTTCAAATCTAAATTGTCACGGATATGCACCGGAGCAACCAAAAAGCCAACTTCTTGAGCGAATTTTTTGCGTATGCCACGAATTCGGCGTAATAATTCGCCGTCTTGCGTTTTATCAACTAATGGAATTAAGCGATAACCGACTTCCAAGCCCAAAATATCTAATGGTTGAACGTCTGCCCACGATGCTTCTTGATTTGCTTCTCTTTGCACCATTGAAGCCGTGTCTGATTGCAATTTTCCACTCGCTGCCGCCGCTGATGGCGAACTCGCCACGTGAATCGGATTTTTCATAGCCACGTGTTCTTTTTTGAGTAATTTCCACGCAAAATAACCAACACTGCCGGAAATCAATAAAAATACTAAATTTGGCATTCCCGGAATTAAACCTAATAAACCGATAATTCCAGCAACGATAGCCATAATTTTGCCGTTAGTCAGAACTTGGGTGTAAATTTGTGTTCCTACGCTGCGTTCATCAGAAACTCGTGTTACAACCATACCAGCGGCAATAGAAATCATCAAACTTGGAATTTGACCCACCAAACCATCGCCGATTGTTAATAATGTATAAACTTGTGAGGCTTCGGCAACTGGCATATTATGCTGAAACACGCCGACTATCAAACCGCCAACAATGTTGATAAGCATAATGATAATTCCAGCGATAGCATCACCGCGAACAAATTTTGATGCACCATCCATAGAACCAAAAAATTCAGATTCTTGTGCAATTTCTGCACGCCGTTTTTTTGCTATATCTTCGCCGATTAAACCAGCATTTAAGTCGGCGTCAATCGCCATTTGCTTACCGGGCATTGCGTCCAACGTGAAACGTGCCGAAACTTCGGCAACCCGTCCGGCACCTTTGGTGATAACTACAAAGTTGATAACCGTCAAAATGGCAAAAACCACAATCCCGATAGTAAAATTTCCGCCGACCAAAAAATGTCCGAACGCTTCAATAACTTTTCCGGCTGCGTCCGGGCCACTATGTCCGTTCATCAAAACTACACGCGTGGAGGCAACATTCAGCGATAATCGTAACAGCGTTGTGACTAACAAAATATTTGGAAATGAAGAAAAATCCAAAGTTTTACGAATATTTGCTGCGACCATCAAAATCAAAATGGAAATTGCGATATTGAAAGTGAAGAACAAATCTAACACAAATGCCGGAAGTGGCAACACCATCATACATAAAATCATCAGGATCAAAACTGGTGCTGCAAGAACGTTGGCATTATTACCGCCAAAAGTTCCGGCAAGAAAATCTAAAATGCTTTGGATTTGTGGTGGCAGATTTATTTTTTTCATAAAAAATTTTGAAAATCTCGTGGAAATTTGTTTTGTTTTTTCTATTTAATTATTTAATTATTTATTTATTTATTTATTTATTTATTTATAATAATTTTAGTATAATTTACGATTTCTATTTTTATACATACTTTATAAATACAAAATTTATATACAAAATTTATATACAAAATATTTTTTATTATGAAACCTGAAATTCATCCTGCTTATACAGAAATTGATGTAACTTGCTCTTGCGGCAATACTTTCAAAACACGCTCCACCACTGGCAAATCTTTGCATATAGAAGTTTGTTCTAATTGCCATCCGTTTTATACCGGCAAACAAAAAATCGTTGATACTGCTGGACGCGTAGAAAAATTTAATCAAAAATTTGGTGCTTTGCGTAAAAAATAATTTTTATCAGTTTTTATTTTATTTAATAAAAAACAACAAAAATATACGCAAACATAACAAATCACAACAACGAGAAAATAAATTCAAATTTATTTTGCTCGTTGTTTTTGTTTAATAAAATATTTCAAAATATTTCATAATTTATAATTTCCACGAGAAATTCAAAAAATTTTTTCAAAATCTCGTGGAAAATTGAATAAATAATTACAAATTATCAAAATTCTCAATAATCAACTATCAAAAATAATGAATATTTCTCCTTCTATTGTTTGGGCTTTGACGATTTCTTTGATTATTCACGGAATTTTTTTGAAAACTTCCTATTACGACGAACCAAAAAAATTATTCGCCAAAAAAACAATGGAAATTATTTTGGTCAATTCCAAAACTTTACAAGCGCCGATTAACAGCAACGTTTTGGCTCAAGCAAATTTGAACGGCGGCGGTTCCACTGACGAAAATTTGCGTGTGCAGACGCCATTTCCGGTTTTGGAAAATAGTAACAATGATAGTGCAAATATTTCCGTAAATTTTGATAAACCAAAACAACAACAATATCAAGAACAAGAACAAGCACAAGAACAGCAACAACAATTACAAGAAAAAATCCAAAATTTGGAATTGCAGCAACAACAATTATTTTCTGAATTAAAACGAAAATCTAAAAACGAAAAGCAAAAATATAAAGAAGCGACAAAAAATAAAAATAATAAAAATGATAAAAATAATAAAAATAATAAAGATAATAAAAATCAAAACTTGTCCGCTGACGATTTGATTTTATCTGCCAAAGAATTTATCCGCTTGGAAGGCGAAATCGCTCAAAGAATTCAAAAATATAACCAACGCCCACGCCGCAAATTTATCGGAGCAACAGCCAAAGAAGTAAATTACGCAGCTTATTTGGAAGCGTGGAGGCAAAAAATAGAACGCTTGGGAACAATAAATTATCCGGCAAATGCACGTGGCAAAATTTATGGCTCGTTGATGCTTTCAGTGGCAATCCGGAAAAATGGCAGCATAGAAAAAGTGCGAGTTATGCGAAGTTCTGGGCATAAAATTTTGGACGAAGCGGCGTTGAGAATTATCAAACTTGGCGAACCTTATGCACGTTTTCCGGCAGATATTGCAGCGGAAACGGATGTTATTGAGATAAATCGCTGGTGGAAATTTACCAAAGATGACGAGTTCAGATAAATTTTGAATAGGCAAAATTTAGGCAAAAAAAGAACGGACAAAGAAAATTAAAAATTTAATTTTGCAAAGTCCGCATAAAAATCAATTTTAAGGAGGAAAAAATGAAAATTGGTCGGGGCGGTGGGATTCGAACTCACGACCCTCTGCTCCCAAAGCAGATGCGCTAACCAGGCTGCGCTACGCCCCGAAAGAAGTCGCCATTATATTTGATTGTTTTTTATTTGTCAAACTTATTTTTACAAATAATCCAAATAGTCAAAAATAATTATAAAAATAACAATCAATTAACCTAATAATGCTTGGCTGATTTCTTCAAAATCCTGTTCAATTTTTGGCAACAAATCTAATATTTTTTCAATTTTTACTTTTGATGTAAAACGTTCCCACGATTTGCCATCAACTGCTAAAATGTTAACGAATTCATTTTTTTGATTTGTCGGCAATTTCATCAATGTGGTGAAAATATTTGCCAAATGCACAATATCGCAAAATTCTAATAATTCTGTTTTGAGTTTGTCACTAATATTTTGTTTTTCTTGCAATTTTGTTTGTAATAAGGTTGGCAAATGATGAAAACTTATAACTGCTTCCAACGATTTTGGTAATCGCCAATTTTTTGCCAAAATCTTGCCGATTTGTTGGTGTGTCAAATTCAAAATCAAATTTTCGGCATCTAATAATGTGCAATTATGAGCTTGTTTGTATTTCAAAACGTGATTATATTCTTGCTGAAAACAACCTGCCAATGCCAATCTGCCGATATCGTGCAACAAACCAGCCGTAAAAGCCAATTCTGAACTACCGCCATATAATCTTGCAATTAACCGTGAAGCCACTGCCACTGCCAAAGAATGCTGCCAAAATGCTTCACAATCAAATAATTCGCAAGTAGGTGGTTTCAATGAAGCAACAACGGTTACGTTCAAAACCAGAGTTCTTATGGTGCGAATTCCTAAAACTACGATGGCTGTTTCCAAGCTATCAACTTGCCGTGACAATCCATAAAACGGCGAATTTGCTATACGCAAAATCCGGATTACTACTGGTTGTTCTTGAGCGATGAATTTTGCTAATTGTTTGGTATCAACTTCGTTATCGTCGCTGCTGTGAAGGCAATTCATCAAATCGGTTGCCAACATCGGCAAAATTAGCGACGTTTCTAACATTTCCGTTATTTTTTGGATATTTGGCAAACTTATTTTTGGCAGATTTTCGCTCTGCTCGTCATCTTTGGAATTGCTGTTGTTTTGCTTATTTTTGAATTTGTTATTTTGTTCTATGAAGCCGTCAAATTTTTGAGAATATTTTTCGGGGAATTGTTGATAATATTCTCCAAAAATTTTTGATAAATCATTTTTGGCTTTTTCGTCGCTGGTGTTTTGGAGCAACATTTCTAATGTTTTATATAATTCTTTCATTTTTAAACCTTTAATTATCTATATTTATTATTGTTTTTTATTGTTTTTATTTTTATCACTGTTAATTTTTATTCATTTTCTAAAATTTTCCACGAAAATTCTAAAAAAATTTTTGGAAATCTCGTGGAAAATTATTTTTTTATTTTTTATTTTTTATTTTTTTATTTTTCAATAAAAACTAATAATTTACCTTGCAAATCAGTAAATCCTAATTTACGAACTACTACTTTATAATTATTCCACTCAAAATCTTCACTTTTTTCGTAATCATAATCAACATTGCAATAACAATTATTGACCAAATGGTGCGAAATTTCTTGCGGCAATACCAATAAAGCATTACTGCCAAGCAATAAAGAATGATTCCCAAACAAATTTTCAGCAGCTTGATTTGTAGCGGCAATCATATTCACCGGATCAATTCCCAAAATCGGAAATGGAAGTAATTCTAAAATTTCGTGAAATAAGCCAATCATTTTAGAATTGATTAGTAATTTATGATTATTATCATCTAATCCTTTTTGTAATAAGTCGTTAGCGTCGGAGAGCAATTTATTTTTTTGTTGTAATTTTTTGGTTAATTCTCGGTTGTGATTGCATAATTTTCTATATTCACAAGCCTCAGCGATGCTATCCAACAAAATTTTTTCATCCCAAGGTTTGACAATAAATTTATAAATAAAGCCTTGATTCACTGCTTCGGTGACGGTTTCTATATCCAAATAAGCCGAAAGCACCACTCGGACAATTTCCGGATTTTTTGATTTGACTTGTTTCAAAAAATCTATGCCATTCATTTTTGGCATCCGCTGATCCACAATAATTACATCAATATTATTAGCATTTTCTTGCAAAATGCTTAAAGCTTCTATGCCATCAGTAGTAGATAAAATTTTATACTTACGGCGTAATAAGCGTTTCAAAGAAGCCAAAATACTTTCTTCATCATCAACTAATAACAAAGTAGGTTTACTTTCTTGCTGTTCGGAATCCAAATTTGGATTTTGTTGAGAATTTGAATTTTTCATAATCATTTAATATTTAATATTTAATG
>SFHR01000059.1 GCA_004555545.1 Dechloromonas aromatica (nom. nud.) | reverse complement strand
GTTAGCATAGCGATAAAAATGAGCAAAAAAACATCGCCAGAAAGTTTTGAAACTAAACCTGTATTTGCAGATTAGAAAATAAAAATAAAAAACATTTTTCCACGAGATTTCTATAATTTTTTTTAGATTTCTCGTGGAAAATTTTTATTTTTATTTTTATTTTTATTTTTATTTTTTGTAATTTGGATTTAATCTAATCGGATTTTTTATAGTTTGTCTTTGATATCTTTTTATATCAGTTAAATATTTAGTATTTATAATTTTTTGTTTATTTAATACATTTAATTTCCATATATCTTCTGGAACTTGTAAAGCCATAAGTTGCATATTATTTTTGGTACAAATTTTACATAGTGCTGATTTTTGTCGCTTACATTTTTGTAATTCTTTTAAACTATAATTTAGATAATTGTCAGCGACAACTTGCAACGCTGGATCATAAACAGAACAACATAAAGCAACCGAGCCGTCGTGATTGATTACTATATCATCAAACAGCGGACAATTATTTGCTGCCGAATAATCTTTTAACATCATAAATGCTTCTTTTGGACTTATATATAATCGCTGCAAAGTTTGTTTATCTTCTTCATTTAATTTATTTTCATCCACGCCGTAAATCATTTTTTCTAACGGCATTAAATACGCAATTCCCGGAATAAAATCAAAATTTAATTGCTTACAAAAATCATACATTTTGGCGATATTATCGTCGCAATTATCAGTATAAATTAAATAAAAAACGTGCAAATGAGTTCGCTTATGAAAATCTTTCAAAGTAGCATTATTGTTAATCAAATTTGCAATCGCTTCCATATTTTTTTTGACTAATTCAATATCTCCTCCTTTATGTCCGCGTTGATAAATTTCCTGTTCAAAACCGGAAACACTTATGCGAATCATAGTGGGAAAAGTTTGCAAAATTCGCAGTAGTTTTTGCTCATTTTCGGGTTTATATAAATCCTTAATATTCAAATTAGTAGAAAACGAAAAAGCAATATTTTGATTATGTAAAAATTCAACAATCTCCACTATATTTGGATGTATTAAAGGTTCGCCCCAATTGTATAAACTAATGGAAAAATTTTCATTTACTTGTGAGCAATCTGCTTGGATTTTATGTATTATTTTTTGAAATAAATCAAAAGACATAAAACCTTTTTTGCGGTTCATAATAAGTTGATTATGTTGATAATTTCCCACCGGACAAGACGGACAACGTAAATTACAAGTTCCGACAATATCAATTAAATAATTTTTCATAATTTTTCATAATTTTTATCTTTTTTTATTTTTAATAATTTTTTCCACGAGATTTCCAAAAATTTTTTTAGATTTCTCGTGGAAATTTTTTAAATTTTAAATTTTGTTTATTCAACGGTTACACTTTTGGCTAAATTTCTGGGTTTATCAACATCAGTTCCCTTTGCCAACGCCGCATAATACGCCAAAAGTTGTAAAGGAATCACGTGCAAAATCGGCGACAATTCGCCATAATGCTCCGGCAGTTGAATTAAATGCAAATTTTTGGAAACCTTGACATCAGCATTTGCATCAGCGAACACATATAATTCGCCGCCACGTGCTTCTACTTCTTTCAGATTTGCCTTCAATTTGTCTAATAATTCGTCGTTCGGAGCGACTACGACCACAGGCATATTTGCATCAACCAACGCCAAAGGCCCATGTTTGAGTTCGCCAGCCGGATAAGCTTCGGCGTGAATGTAAGAAATTTCCTTTAATTTCAACGCTCCTTCCAACGCAATCGGATAATGCAAACCGCGTCCCAAAAATAAGGCGTTATTTTTATTTGCGAATTGATTTGCCCACTCGGCGATTTGCGTTTCCAAACCCAAAACTTTATTGATGGCGACCGGCAAGTGGCGTAAATCATTTAATAATTTTGGAAAGTTAATGTTTTTATTTTTTGCCGCAGCCAAAACTAAGGTCAGCAAAAATAATGCCACTAATTGCGTAGTAAATGCCTTTGTTGATGCCACTCCGATTTCAGGCCCGGCACGAGTTAAAAATTTCAACTCACATTCGCGAATAATCGCCGATTCAGCAACATTACAAATAGCCAAAGTTTTATGTTGCCCTAAACTTTTGGCGTGTTTGATTGCCGCTAACGTGTCGGCAGTTTCGCCACTTTGAGAAATCGCCACGATTAACTGATTTTCATCGGCAATGGAATGCCGATAACGATATTCACTGGCGATTTCTACTTGACAAGGAATTTGAGCGATGCTTTCAATCCAATAACGAGCAACCAAACCAGCGTGAGCCGAAGTTCCACAAGCCAAAATTAAAACTTTGGAAATATTTTGCAAGATATTTTTTGCATTGACTCCAAAAATCTGGGGCTGAACATTTTGGCAACCGCTGATAATTTCTAACGTATTTACTAAAGCATCGGGCTGTTCAAAGATTTCTTTTTGCATAAAATGCCGGAAATTTCCTAATTCTACGGCGGCAGGAGATAATTCGGAAATTTTGATTTGCCGTAAATGCGAAATATTTTCCAACAATTTTGAATTTATATTTTGAGCAAAAATTTCTATGTTATTTGCTGTCAAACTAGCAATATCGCCGTTTTCCAAATAAATCATTTTGTTAGTTTTTTGTAATAACGCCGAAGCATCAGAGGCGGCAAAATTTCCTTCATTATCATTTCCGCAGCCCAAAATCAGCGGAGAATTTTGCCGAGCGACAATAATTTCTTCCGGAAAATTTTTGTCTATGACGGCAATGGCAAAGGCACCGATTAAATCTTGGCAAGTAGCAAAAACGGCGTCCAACAAAGCGAGATTTTTCTGTTGGCGATAAAACGATATCAAATGTGCAATGCACTCGGTATCGGTTTCGGACTGAAAAACGTAACCGGCGTTTTGGAGGTTTTGGCGGATTTGCTCATAATTTTCAATGATGCCGTTATGCACTACGCAGATATTTTCAGAAATATGCGGATGAGCGTTATTTTCGGAGGGAATTCCGTGAGTCGCCCAACGCGTATGAGCAATCCCGATTTGCGAAGTCAAATTTTGTTCTTGACATTGTTTTTCCAACTTGGCAACGCGTCCGACGGAGCGAATACGCGAAAAATCATCGTTAGCGATAACAGCGATTCCGGCGGAATCATAACCGCGATATTCTAATTTTTTGAGACCTTCGAGCAAAATCGGCACTACATTTGCATTATTTTTATTACAAATCGCCGCAACAATTCCGCACATATTTTTTATCCTTTTATGTTTATGCTTTGTATATGTTTAAAAAATTCCGCGAGAATTCTAAAAAATTTTTTGGAAATTTTTGGAAATTTTTGGAAATTTTTATAAAAATCTCGTGGAAAATTTGCGTTTTTATTTATTTTTTATTTTTTATTTTTTATTTTTTATTTTTGCTTTTGCTAATTTTGAATTCTATGCTTCTGAATTCTGAATTTATGTGCAGAATTTCCACGCTCACTTTATCTCCCAATGCAAATGAGATGCCACTTTTGCTACCGACCATTTGCAAAGTTTTTTGGTTGAAATAAAAATAATCGTCGCCCAGATTTGCCACGTGAATCGGAGCCATCAGGAAAATATCTTTCAGAGAAACGTTGATAAATTGTGGCGAAATATCAACTATCACGCCGTCAAATTTTTGGTGCCGTTTAGTTTTCATAAATTCGCAACGCAAATAGGCAATCACATCCCGAGAAGCGTCATCAGCACGGCGTTCTGCCTGACTACAAATTTCGCCTAATTGCTCCCATTTATATTTTTTGGGCGTGTAAGTTTTATTTTCCAAAATTGCTTTGATCACCCGATGCACCAACAAATCCGGATAACGCCGAATCGGAGAAGTAAAGTGAGCGTATTCTTTGTAATTTAGCCCAAAATGCCCGATATTTTCCGGCGAATATTCGGCTTGTGGCAGAGTTCGGAGCATCAAAGTTTGTAAGATTTCGGCATCCGGACGATTTTTGATTTGCTTGACCAAAGCGGCGTAATCTTTGGCAGACGGCAAATTTTGATGCTCGGCGGAAATGCTGCCCAAATCCAAGCCGATTAAATGCAAATGTTGTTTTAAGATTTCTACTTTTTCTGGTTTTGGATTGCCGTGAATTCTGTATAAACAAGCGTGTTTGTGATTTTTGATAAATTTTGCCGCTGATTCATTCGCCGCCAACATACATTCTTCAATGAGTGAGTGAGCCGGATTATGCTCGGCGGCGACGATGGTTTCAATTTTGCCGTTTTCGTTGAAAATAAATTGCGATTCTTGCGTTTGGAATTCTATGGCACCGCGGCGTTTGCGGGAAGTCAATAACGCTTTATAAGTTGCGTATAAATTGATTAAATTGTCTTTGACTTTTTTGCTTATTTTTAATTTTGCAGATTTTGTAGATTTTGCAGATTTTGCAGATTTTGCAGATTTTTTCTGCAAAACTTCGCTTTGTAAAAATTGCCAAACTTGCGTATAAGTCAAACGTGCGTTAGATTTGAAAACGGCTTTATAAAACTGAAAATCGTTGATTTTTCCACGCACACCGAGATTTATTTCGCAAACCATCGCTAATCTATCAACATTTGGATTCAGCGAACACAAGCCATTTGACAACTTTTCCGGCAACATAGGAATCACTTTTTGGGGAAAATAAACCGAAGTTGCACGTTCCAAAGCGTCGTCATCTAACGACATTCCGGGCTTGACATAATGCGAAACATCAGCAATCGCCACGAACAATTTATAGCCGTTTTGATTTGGCAAAACTTCGGCATAAACGGCGTCATCAAAATCTTTGGCGGTTTCGCCGTCTATGGTAATAAAAGGCAGATGGCGTAAATCTTTGCGATTTTTATCCTTGTAATCTTTGGCGGTGAGTTCGTCGGCGAAGTTCTCTAATTCTTGCAGCGTTTGCGGTCTGAAAATATGCGGCAAATCAAACTGCCGTAAAGCGATATCTAATTCAATATTGCTATCATTGGCATCGCCGACGATTTTGATAATTTCGCCCTGAAAAGGCGTGTGTTTATCGGCTCGTTGAGTGATTTGAATTTCTACGATTTGATGGTCGTGCAATTCAACGCCGTCAAATTCAAAAGTTGCATCGTTATTTTTCGCTGTTTTTGCAGATTTTCCACGAGATTTGGTAGATTTTTTTTGGATTGTTTTTGTTTTTTTATCAACAACAATATTAACTTTTTGATTAAACCGCCGATCCAGCGGATAAAAAACGATTTTGGGGAAATTTTCGTCGTCAGAATTTGATGGAATATTTTGTGGATTTTTTAATTTTTTTTGATTTCTGCTTTGTTGTTGAGATTTATTTTTGTTTTTATTTTTATCTTGGCGGATAACAATTTCGCCGATAATTTTTGGCTTGACGGCTTCCACGACTTCAATCACACGGGCTTCCTCAATGCCGTTTCTGAAAATATCGTAATGAAAACCGGCACGGACAACTTTAATTTTATCGCCGTTTAAAAGCGTTTTCATCCGCACTTCATTTAATAACAAACGCAGCGGTTTGCCATTTTCTGGATTGATTTGGTCGTCGGAAATAAAAAAGCCGCAGCGTTGATTATTTTTGGTAGTAAAAACTTTGACATAACCATTTAAAACTTCTAAATTTTCGTTATTGTTAGCAGTTTTTTTGTTTGATTTTTTACTTATTTTTTCTTTATTTTTTTCGCTTAATTTTTCGCTTACTTTTTTGCTTACTATTTTTGCGACTTCATTAGTTTTTTGTAAATTTAAAATATCAATATTTTTATCAGCCAAAGCATAAAAATTTTTGTTGGGAGAAATAATTTGATCATCACGCCGCATTGCTTTCAAACGGATAGTAAAATCTGCGTATTCAGATTTTTTTACGCCTAATTCTGCGACTAATTCCTCAAAAGATAATTTTTGATTTGCTGATTTTTGAATAGTTAATAAAATGTATTCGCGTGAAGGCAAAGGTTTTTTATATTTATCAATTTCGCGTTGTAAAAAAGGATCTAATAAGCGTTTTTGTTTAGCCGAAAGTTTTGGAGTTTTAGTTTTATTTTTAGTTGCTTTTTTAATAGTTTTTATAGAAGTTTTTGATTTTGATTTCATATTATAAAAATATTTGTTTATATATTTATATATTTATATAAATTGCATATTTTCCACGAGAAATCCAAAAATTTTTTTATAAATCTCGTGGAAAATTGTTATATTGTTATAACTTTGTTATAACTTTGTTATAACATACGCATTTGCACATTTGATTTATTATTTGCAGATTTGTTATTCAGCAAATTTTCGCCGGTAATAACCTGAGTTTTTTCTGATAAATTTATATCTTTATTTATATTAGTAATTTGCGTAAAATTGTTATCAGTAATACCCAAAATCACCGGAATTCCGTGTATAGTTTTATTATCTTCAGCAATAGTAAATAATACTCCGCGTTGTTCTTTTACTTCGCCAAGATTTTCATTATTTTTGGCATTATTTTTATTATTATTTGGTTTGCCAAACCCACCCGGAGGACGCATAGAAGCACCACCAAGTAAAGGATTACTATTCGGAGCAGATTGATTATTTGCATTATCTAAATGTGGTTTAAAACGCAATGCAGCATTTGGTGCTAATAATACATTTTTTCGTTCAATAACGGCAATATTTACATAAGCAGTCATACCGGGAAGTAAAATTTCTTTGGGATTATCAACATCAATTCTGACATTGTAAGTAACAACATTTGAATTAGTAGTCGGGTTTAATCTTATTTGTTTTACTATACCTTTAAAAGTTTGATTCGGAAATGCATCAACCGTAAAATTTACACTTTGTCCGGCTTTAATATCACCAATATCTGCTTCAGCAAAACTGGTATCAATACTCATTTTGGACATATTTTCAGCAATAGTTATAAGCGTTGGAGTTTGAAAACTTGCAGCCACAGTTTGACCGACATCAACCTCGCGATTAGTAACTATTCCATCAACCGGAGAATATATTTTAGTAAAGCCAACATTTGACTTATCTTTTTGGTTTTGAGCCTCCGCTTGTTGTAATGATGCTTGTGCAGTTTTTAATACTTGTAATGCTTTATCAACTTCTTGCTTTGATACATATTCTTTTTTATATAATGTTTGCATACGATTATAATCTGCTCTTGCATAATCTAATGATGCTTTTGCACTATTTACCATTGCTGCGGATTGTTTTTCAGTGGCGATTAAAACTTCGCCATCTAATTCCATTAAAAGTTGTCCTTTGGTGACGCGATCATTAAAATCTACATATAATTTTCTTACGGTTCCAGATACTTGTGTTCCCACATTGATAACAGTAATAGGATTTAAAGTTCCGTTAGCAGAAACTGTTTTAGTAACATTACCGATTTTTAATGGTTGAGTTTTATACATTGCACGCAAATCATTATTTTTTTGCGAATTAAAAAATATATAACCGCCACCAGCGATCACTAAAATCAAAATAATAATTATAAATTTTTTCATTATTTTTAATATACTTTTGCTTTATTTTTTACTTTTTTAGTTATATTTTCCACGAGATTTTGTTAATTATTTTTAGATAAATCTTTTAAATCTTTTAAATCTTTTAAATCTTTTATAAGTAGTAATTTATTTTGTAAAGATTTGGAACTATTATTTTTTAATAACAACGCTTGATTATAAGCTTGATTTGCTAATTGTATATAAATATCACCAAGATTTTCATAAGCAGTTGCATAATTTGGGTGAGTTTGTATTGCCATTTCCAAAGCAATTTTTGCACGTTCTAACTGATTTTGTTTGGCATATAAAACTGCTAAATTATTATAAGGTTCTGGCAGTTCTGGATAAAAATGCGTGATTTCTGTAAATACTTTTATTGCCGCATCAATTTCATTTAGTTCCGTAAATAATAAACCTTGCAAAAATAATAATTTTGCATTTCTACTATTTTCCGGTTTTGATAATAAATAATTCAATTTTTGATTTGCTTCATTATATTTTTTATTAATTATTTTTTAATTATTTTTTAATTTTTGTTTTATTTCTTTCAATGCCATTTGCAAATAATAAAACATTGACCAAATTGTCAAAATTGCAGCGATAAATAATAAATATTTTCCGCAATTCAAATCAATTTCAAAGCCGGAAATGCTCAACAAAATCGGCTTTTGATAAAGTAATAACGGAATTGCCAACATTTGTGCCGATGTTTTGATTTTGCCTAACATTGAAACTGCCACGCTTTGAGCCGCTCCGATTTTTGCCATCCATTCGCGTAATGCTGAAATGGTGATTTCTCTGCCGATGATAATTGCCGCCAACGCAGCATCACAACGATTTAAGGAGACCAAGATTATTAAAGCAGTTGCCACCATCAATTTATCAGCGACGGGATCTAAAAAAGCTCCGAAAGCCGAAGTTTGATTTAATTTTCTTGCTAAAAAGCCGTCAGCCCAGTCGGTCAAAGCGGCGAGGACAAAAATTATAGTTGCCAACAAATTTGAAGTTTGTAAAGAACAAAAATCTTTTGGCAAATAAAAAGCGGCAACCAGCAGCGGAATTGCTAAAATTCTCCCCCAAGTTAGAGCAATAGGCAAATTAAAAAAAGTCATTGTTAATTGATTTTTTATATATCAGCAAAAATTTAAAAACGCAATATTTTAATTTTTTAAATTAAAATTTTATATATAAAAAAAAGAAAATAAATTTTTCCACGAGAAATCCAACAAATTTTTTGAAAATCTCGTGGAAAATTGTTTTTATATTTATATTTTATTTTTAGATTTTTATTTTGGTTTTTAGTTTTCCAAAATCACACGATCTCTGGTTGGTTGAATCGGACGATTATTTTCGTGAGCTAAAGCTGATCTCATTTTTTCAAATTTATTTTCTGACTGCGTAGAGGTTTCTTGCAGTAAACCGCTATTTGTCGTTTATCTTTTAGATAAATGGCATATAGAAAAAAATAAAATTATAAAATTTCTTTATTTCTTATAATTTTAGAACTGTTAGTATTGTTATTGGCATTGGGAATTTTTTTGCCAATGTGGGGTATGGGAAAAGCCGCAATGGGAAGATAAATAACAAAAATAAAAAAAACTAAAAAATTAAAAAACCACCAAATTTCCACGAGATTTCTAAAAATTTTTATAGAATTCTCGTGGAAAAAGTTGTATTAAATAATGTAAAAAATAACGGAAAAATAACGGAAAAATTATGAATCAACAACAAGCAAATTTGAAAATTCAACAATTATTTTCTGCTCATAGTAATGGTGATTTTCAGCAAGTTTTAAATATTGCTTTGGAATTACAAAAGTATTTTCCTAAATTTATTTTGGGTTATAAAGCCGCCGGAGTTGCGTTGGTTTCTTTAAATAAAAAATCAGAGGCAATAAAACATTTAAAAACTGCCGTAAATTTAGATAGTAATGATGCAGAAGCATTATCAAATTTGGGTCAAACTTTGATAGAAGTATTTGCTGAAAAAAATAGCAAAAATAATAATAAACTTGAAGATAAAAAAGAATTAGTAGAAGCTGAAAAGTATTTAAAAAAAGCCATAAAATTAACACCAAATTCTGCCGTAGTAAATAATAATTTATCAAATGTTTATTTTTCTTTACAAGATTTTGATAAAGCCGAATTTTTTGCAAGTCAAGCAATTAAAATTGATAAAAATTATAGTTTAGCGTATCAAAATTTAGGTTTGGCTTGTTGTGAAAAATATGCAAAAAATAATGATAAAAGTTTAGCAGAAAAAGCCAAAGTAAATTTAAAAAAAGCATTAGAATTTAAAGATAGTAGTAATTTTAATAATTTAAATAATTTAATAAATTTAGACAAAATTTATTTGTGTTTAGGAAGAATTTCAGTAAAAGAAAATTTATATTTATTAGCCGAAAAATACTTTTGGCAAGTCATAGAATTAAAAGCATCAAATGTTGAACAAAATACAAAAAATATTGCAATTTCTGAACTTTTATTTACTTATTATCGAATCGGAGAATCAGTAAAAGCATATGATTTAATTGAAAAATACTATAAAGATAGCGAAAATAAAAATTACGAATTTGAGCGAAATTCTTTACACATTGTAATAGATAATTATTGCGAAAATTTAGGTTTAGAAGACATAAAAAATACCGCTAATAATTACTATAATTATGTTGCTAAAAGTTATCAACCTTTATTTGATTACAAAAAATTTTATAAAAATACTAACAAAGAAATTTTAAAAAATAAAAAGGTTTTAAATATAGGTTTTGTCTCCGGAGATTTGAATTTCCACGCCGTCAGTTATTTTATTTTTGGACTATTTGATGCTTTAAAAAACAATAACGCTCCATTTAATTTATATACTTTTAATACTCAAAAAACTAAAAAAGATGCTAATAGCAAAATTTTAAATAGTTATATTACTAAAAGTTTTAATATCACTGATTTGGACGATAAAAAAGCCGCTCAACTTATTCACAAACAAAATATAGACATTTTGTTTGATTTATCCGGGCATACTGTATTTAATCGCTTATATTTATTTGCTTTAAAACCTGCACCTATTCAAGTTACTTGGATTGGTTGGTTAGCTTCTTTAGGAATTCCTGGTATAGATTATTTTTTGGTAGATAATTTTTGCGTTCCTAATGAAGAAAAATACGAACAACAATTCACAGAAAAAGTATATCGCTTTCCAGATGTTTGGGAAGTTTATACTCCAACTTTTGAGTTAAATAAATATTATAAAATTCCAAATACAACAGCTGTAAACAAACCTATTCAACTTGCTAATTTTGCATCACCAAGCAAAGTCACAAATTTTACTTTGAGACTCTGGGCAAATGTTTTAAAAGCAATCCCTAATTCAAAATTTTTATATATGCGTATTGATGTATTGGAACCTGCATTGCAAGATAAAATAAAAAATACTTTGATAGATTTTGGAGCAAATCCTAATCAAATTCATATTATTGCTAACAAAATACCTGCTGAATATATTCAAAGCTATTCAAAAGTTGATTTTATTTTAGATACATTTCCATGTACTGGAATGACTACCACCGCCGAAGCGTTATGTATGGGCGTTCCGATTTTGACTCTGCTCGGCGAGAGAATGCCCAGCCGATTATCCGGAAGTTGTTTGAACGCTGTCGGTTTGCACGAGTGGATTTGTAATGACGAACAAGAATTTGTGGAAAAAGCCAAATATTTTGCTGCACCACAACAACGCGATTATTTGCAGAACTTGCATAAAACTTTACGCGAACGCACGATGAAATCGCCGTTATGTGATACGCAAAAACTCGCAGAAAATTTTGAAAAAGCAATGTGGCACTTTTGGCAAAACTTCGTGAATCAGTTGTAGCAAACAGCAAACAAATTCCACGAGATTTCAAAAATATTTTTTAAAATCTCGTGGAAATTTTTTATTACTTTAAAATAAATTGTTATAACTATAAGTAATTAAATTATATGCAAACTAATAACAATCATAAATTATTAGAAATGCTTGATAATTAAATAGAATAATATGGAAAATCAAAACAATCAAAATACTCAAAATACTCAAAAAGAAAATTACGGCGAAAGCAGTATCCAAGTTTTAGAAGGTCTTGAAGCTGTGCGTTTGCGTCCCGGAATGTATATCGGCGACACCTCCGACGGCACCGGCTTGCATCATTTAGTTTTTGAAGTCGTGGACAATTCCATTGACGAAGCGTTAGCTGGATTTTGTAACAAAATCAATGTGATAATCCACAAAGATAATTCTATCAGCGTAGAGGATAATGGACGTGGAATTCCTACCGGAGTCAAAATGGACGATAAAAATGAGCCAAAACGTTCCGCCGCAGAAATTGCTCTGACAGAACTTCACGCCGGAGGGAAATTTAACCAAAATTCCTATAAAGTTTCCGGCGGTCTGCACGGCGTTGGGGTTTCTTGCGTTAATGCTTTGTCAGAATGGTTAAAGCTGACAATCTGCCGTGATGGCAAAAAATCAGCGTTAGAATTCAAACAAGGCATTTTGTTAAATCGTATCACCGAGATAACTGCTGACGGCGTAGAAATTTCGCCGATGAAAATTTTAGAAGAAAATCTCGTGGAAAATATTCACGGGACTACCGTGCATTTTCTGGCGGATAAAGAAATTTTCGGTCACATTGAATTCAATTATGACTGGTTAGCCAAACGTTTGCGTGAGTTATCATTTTTGAATAACGGCGTGGCAATTCATTTGATAGATCAACGCATCACCGCAAATAACAATAATGGCAAAGACGAACTTTTTGCTTATAGCGGCGGAGTGAAATCTTTTGTTGAATACGTCAATCGCAATAAAAATAAATTACACCAAAGCATTTTTTATACGCAAGGCAAATCCAGTGAAAATCCAGCCATCAGCGTAGAAGTGGCTATGCAATGGAATGATTCTTACCAAGAACAAGTTTTATGCTTTACTAACAATATTCCGCAAAGTGACGGCGGAACTCATTTGACCGGCTTACGGGCGGCGATGACGCGTGTTATCAACAAATATATTGAAGAAAACGAAATTGCCAAAAAAGCCAAAACTGAAATCACCGGAGATGATATGCGTGAAGGTTTGGCTTGTGTGCTGTCTATAAAAATGCCGGATCCGAAGTTTTCGGCACAAACCAAAACCAAATTAGTTTCCAGTGAAGCCCGTCCTGCCGTAGAAGAAATTGTCGCCACTAAACTTTACGACTTCTTGATGGAAAATCCCGCTGACGCAAAAATCATTTGCGGCAAAATCGTAGAGGCCTCCAAAGCACGAGAAGCCGCCCGTCGTGCCAGAGAAATGACTCGTCGTAAAGGCGTTTTGGATGGAATCGGATTGCCGGGCAAACTCGCAGATTGCCAAGAAAAAGATCCAGCTTTATGTGAAATATATTTGGTGGAAGGCGATTCCGCTGGTGGTTCAGCAAAACAAGGTCGGGATCGTAAATTTCAAGCGATTTTGCCGTTACGCGGAAAAGTGTTAAATGTAGAAAAAGCAAGGTTTGATAAACTTATTGCCTCCGAGCAGATTGTTACGTTAATTACCGCTTTGGGAACCGGAATCGGTCAAGATGATTTCAATATTGAAAAGTTGCGTTATCACCGCATAATCATTATGACCGACGCCGATGTTGATGGAGCACACATTCGCACGTTGTTGCTGACTTTGTTTTATCGCAAAATGCCAGATTTGGTGGAACGCGGTTATGTTTATATTGCTCAACCGCCGTTATATAAAGTCAAACACGGCAAAACTGAACAATACTTAAAAGATGATGCCGAATATAATAAATTTTTGTTGAATTTGGCTTTGAAAGAAAGCGTCTTGAAAATCGGAGAAGAAAAATCAGTCGCCGAGCAAGATTTACAAACTCTGGCGAGTTCTTGGTTAGCAACTGAAGATATTATTTTGCGGTTATCATATTCTCTGAACGGCGAATTTTTGCGTTTGATAGTCAATAAAAATGTTGATTTGCGTGAAATCTTGAACGCAACTGAAAATAATTTGGAAGATCTCGTGGGAAATTTGCGGTCTATTTTGCCGGATAACCTGAAAATTAGTATTTCTGAAAATAAAGAAATTGTCGTAGAGCAAATTCAGCACGGAGTCAGCAAATTTAGTTTGATTGATGAAGAATTAGTAAATTCCGCAGATTTTGAGCATTTACGGCGTATGTCAATAACTTTGCACGATTTAATCGGTGGCAAAGAATTGAAATTAATTCGCAATGAAAAATCTTACACCGCGAAAACTTTCGGAGAAGCGTTGGCGAAATTGTTAGCGGACGTAGAAAAAAATATCGGCAAACAGCGTTATAAAGGGCTTGGCGAGATGAATCCCGAACAACTTTGGGAAACAACTATGGATCCGAAAGTCCGCAGATTGTTACGCGTCAAAATAGAAGACGCCGTCGCCGCAGACGAAATCTTTACCACGCTAATGGGAGAAGTCGTAGAACCACGTCGGCAGTTCATAGAAACAAATGCGTTAAATGCAAGAATTGATATTTAAAAAAATAAAAAAATAAAAAAATAAAAAAATAACAACGCAAAAAACAAATTTTTCCACGAGAAATCTCAAAAAATTTTTGGGAAATCTCGTGGAAAAAAATAAAACCATAAACATAATCAAAACTTCAAAATTTTCCACGAGAAATCTCAAAAAATTTTTGGGAAATCTCGTGGAAAAAAATAAAACCATAAACATAATCAAAACTTCAAAAAATAACTATGCTTAATTATTTACTTTCTATCGCTGCTCCGGTTATCGTTGCATTATTA
>SFHR01000008.1 GCA_004555545.1 Dechloromonas aromatica (nom. nud.) | reverse complement strand
CTATGGAAAAAAAATTTAGTTCTTTTTACGAATACGGTAGAGAAGACGGCAAAGCAGAAGGTCTCGCCGAAGGAATGGCAAAAGGAAAAGCCGAAGGAATGGCGAAAGGAATAGAAAAAGGAATAGAAAAAGGCAAAGCAGAAGGCAAAGCCGAAGAACGAACAAATTTCGCAACACGTATGTTACAAGCAACCGCTATGAGCATTTTTGAAATCTCCGCTTTGGCTAATTTGGCTTTGGATCAAGTGGAAGAACTCGCCAAAACAATCCGCAGACCGCAATCTGTAAATTAACTTTTTCATATCATAATTTCCACGAGATTTCCCAAAAATTTTTTGAGATTTCTCGTGGAAAAAATAAAAATCTAAAAATTTATAAAAAATAAAAAATGAATTTTTTAGCAAATAAAAAAATTTTATTAGCCATCACCGGCGGAATTTCCGCTTATAAAGCCGTTATTTTGTGCCGCTTACTCAAAAAAGCTAACGCCCACGTCCAAGTGGTTATGTCCAAAGCCGCTACCGAATTTGTCACGCCGCTAACTTTCCAAGCGATTTCCGGGAATCCGGTTTTGACTAACATTTTTGACGACTCCGCCTCCAACGACGCAATGGCTCATATTCATTTGGTGCGAGATTGCGATCTCTTCGTTATCGCCCCAGCAACCGCCGATTGCTTGGCAAAAATCGCTCACGGATTTGCTGACGACTTGATTTCAGCGTTGGTTTTGGCAAGAAATCCGCAGAAATGCCCGTTATTACTCGCTCCGGCAATGAATAATCAAATGTGGGAAAACCAAATAACCCAAGAAAATATCGCCAAATTAGCCACGCAAAACGGCGTGAAAATCTCATATCCAGCCGCCGGAAGTCAAGCTTGTGGAGAAATCGGCGTCGGACGCTTGGTTGAACCGGAATTCATTTTGGAAGAAATCGCTATGACGTTGGCACCGAAAATTTTGGCAAATCAAAAAGTTGTAATCACCGCCGGTTCTACTTTTGAACGCATTGATAGCGTTCGCGGCATCACAAATTTATCGTCCGGCAAAATGGGATTTGCTATCGCCAAAGCGGCAAAATTTCTCGGTGGCGATGTTTGCCTTATTCACGGCGGAACGCAGTTGGAAAATCAGCAATTTACCTTTGCTTTGTTTGATTATCTGCAAATTCAACGCATAAAAATTCAAACCGCCGAGCAAATGTATAATGAAGTAATGCAAAATTTCCACGAGAATTCGCAAAAGATTTTTGTATCAGTTGCCGCCGTTGCCGATTATCGTCCGTCCAAAGTGGTTGATTTCAAACTGAAAAAAAATAATTTCAAACATTCGCAAAATCTCAATGCGATTTCGCTGATTGAAAATCCGGATATTTTGGCGTCTGTGGCTGCTCTGCCGGAAAATCAACGGCCGTTTTGCGTTGGATTCGCCGCCGAAAGCGAAAATCTGCACGAATACGCTAAACAAAAATTAACTAAAAAAAATATTCCGCTGTTAGTCGGAAATTTAATCCAAGACGGATTCGGAGGAGAAAATAACAAAATTATTCTGTTTGATAAATACAACAATATCAAGGAATTACCGCCGGATAGCAAAGACAATCTCGCCATAGAAATATTAAAATACGCAAAAAATATGTTGGAAAATAAATAACAAATAAAAAATTTCTAAAAAATTTTTTGCAAATCTCGCGGAAAAACTTTGAGGAACTTTCTCTATGAATATGAAAAAAATTTTTACTTCTATCGCTTTATCTATGGCGGTTTTGTTAGGAAATAGCCAACTCGCCAACGCTGAACGCATCAAAGATATTGCCAACTTGCAAGGCGTGAGAAATAACCAACTCGTCGGTTATGGTTTAGTTGTCGGTTTGGATGGCTCTGGCGACCAAACTACGCAAACGCCTTTCACCGCTCAAAGCATAGGAAATATGTTGGCTCAGATGGGAATCAATATGACCCCAGCCGAAGCCAAAAAATTACAATTAAAAAACGTCGCCGCCGTGATGGTTACGGCAAATTTACCGGCGTTCGCTCAACCCGGTCAGGTTTTAGATGTAAATGTCGCATCAATAGGTAACGCCAAAAATTTAAGCGGCGGAATGTTAGTTTTGACGCCCTTAAAAGGTGCGGACGGCAATGTTTATGCAATGGCACAAGGCAATTTGGTTTTGGGGCAAGAAGGCGTATATCCGGGCGGAGCAAGAGTCACGCCAAGCAATAAAGCCTCCGCAAGAATTCCCGGCGGTGCAACTGTGGAACGCTCGGTGCCAACAAATGTCGGGCAAAATGGCGTGGTATTTTATGAATTGACTTCTACGGATTTTGCCACTGCCGAACGCTTGACTACGGCAATCAACAAGAAATTTGGCACAGTTGCTCAGGCGGTTGATGCACGTCGTATTGCCGTGAAAGTCCCGACAAATTCTCACGACCGCGTATCATTTTTGGGCAGATTAGAAAACTTGGAAGTTTCGCCAAATCAAGCATTAGCCAAAGTAGTAATCAATCCGCGAACCGGCTCTGTGGTTATGAATCAACGCGTGCAGTTGGAACCTTGTGCAATTGCTCACGGCAATTTATCTGTAGTTGTTGATGACCGTAGCACTACGCTGGGCAAGGATGTCAGCATTTCTTACGTCAAAACCGGCAGAGAAGACGAGCCAGAAGATTTGAAAACTACGGACACGATGATGAACGTTCCGCAAGGAGCGAATTTGGCTGATGTAGTCAAAGCATTGAACGCACTCGGAGCGTCTCCGGCAGATTTGGTAGCGATTTTACAAGCAATGAAAGCCGCAGGATCGTTGCGTGCGGAATTAGAAATTATTTAGAAAATAAGTAAAAAATAATTTTCCACGAGAAATCTCAAAAAATTTTTGGGAAATCTCGTGGAAAATTTGTTTTTTATATTTCTATTTCTATTTATATTTCTATTTCTGCGTTTGCAATTTTTTTGCTAATAAATATTTTCCGGCGAAATCTTTGGCGAATTGTTTCGCCGTTCTGCCAGAACGCGAACCGCGTTGAGTTGACCATTGCAGTGCCGATAAAATTGTTTGCTCGTCTTCAATGATGGCTTTTTCTATGTTATAAAAATTCAGCCAGTAATTGACAATTCCTAAGAATTCACTTTGGTCAAAATTATAAAACGGCAGCCAAATCCCAAAGCGATCCGAGAGCGAAATTTTTTCATCTACGGTTTCATTGCGATGAATTTCGTCATTTTGCGAATAATAATTTGTATCTTTTTGCACGGCGTCGTTGTCGGAAAAATAATCGGGCATCAAATGGCGGTGATTTGATGTTGCGTAAATCAAAATATTTTCCGGCGGCATTGCCATTGAGCCGTCTAACAAAGATTTTAGGGCTTTATAACGATTATCATCGGCGTCAAAAGAAAGATCGTCGCAGAAAATGATAAACCGCAAATTATTTTTTGCTTTACTCAAAATTTGAATAACAATCGGCAAATCGCCGAGATCATTTTTGTCAATTTCTACAAAACGCAAATTTTGAGCGGCGAATTCGTTTAGCAAAGCGTGAACTAACGAGGATTTTCCGCAGCCGCGAGAGCCAGTCAGCAAAACATTATTTGCCGGAAAACCATACAAAAATTGCATAGTATTTTGAACAATAATTTGCTTTTGTTGTTCAATGAAATGCAAATCAGTCAATTTGATTTTGTTGATGTGCTGGTCGGTGATTTCAACGAAATTTCCGTTAATTTGATTGAGTAAATGTTGCCAACGGAAAGCGTTAAACTTTTCAAAGTTAGTTATATCAAAATTTTGCATACTAATTTTTTGACTAAAATTTTTACTATTTTTATTACTAAATTTATTACTAAATTTATTACTAAAATTATTTTTTTGTATTTTTTCCACGAGATTTCTAAAAAATTTTTTGGATTTCTCGTGGAAAATTTTATTTAATCTTCATATAACATTTTCACCGGCAAAAATTTATGTTTTTGTTTCCAGTAATTTACATATTCAATTAACTTTTCTGCACGATGTTTATATAAATGTTTTCTATTGACAGTTTGATAAGCATTTTCTGCGATTTCACGCAATTTATCAAAATTTTTATCATCACAAAAATATAAAATTTTTTCTACACACTCATTGATATTTTTGAAAGAAACAAAGTCATAATTTTCACAAAAATCATCGTAACTATGCGGTCTGTGATCACTTAATAAAAAGCCTCCACAATTTGCAATACCATAACAACGTTCCGGCAATCCAAAACTAAATGGTTCGCCGTGATAACCGCCTTGATAACGAAAATCACAACCGGCAGCACAACTCAAATTTATTTTGCTTTTTTGAATAATTTCTACTTGTTGTGCCAAACTTAAATTATTCTCACATTCTGCAATATAAAACTTAATATTTGTATTTTCTAAACGCTGCTGCAATTTCTTAAAAAATACCATTCTGTGATAGTTTTCCGGACGCTTTTCATACGTTATACTGCCAATAAAACTAACATCATAACTATAAGCATTTTTATCGCGTAAATCTTGTAAAGTTTTGCCGCTCAAATTATATTTTGAATCCCAAGCAGCGTTCGGAAAATATACCACTTCATCAGCAAAATGTCCGGCGTCTTGCAAAGTATGAGTTGCGTAAATATCCAAAAATTTAAAATGCTTGACCAACCAAATTCTCCACCATTTATCGCCCATATGTGAAGGCCCGTCACGATTCCAAAAAATTAAAGGAGCGTGTTTTGCGTTGAGTTTTTGCTTCAAACCCAACATCGTAAATGGCTTTTTGATTTCCGTATGCAAATTTGCTATGCAACATAAAATTTCATCAGGTTTATATTTTTCCAAATCTTTATTGCTCGGATTTACTTCAATTTCATAACCCAAATTTTGGAACGCTTCCGCCAAAGCCTCGTGATTCCATAAATAACGAAAAATTACTACTTGTTTCATTTTTCTTTAATTTTGTTTAATTTTGTTGAATTTTTTTAATTTTTTTAATTTTTTTTAATTTTCATTTAATTTTGTTAATGCTTCTCTGATTTTGTTAGATTCGTCCAACTTCATAATTCTTTTTACTATCGGCGTGATTTCACTGACATTAAATTTGCATAAATTTTCTTTCATTTTCAAGATTTGTGACGATTGCATAGAAAAATTACGCAAACCCATTCCTAACAATAATTTGGTCATACGCGAATCACTTGCCATTTCTCCGCAGACAGAAACAGGAATATTTACTTTATTTGCACTGCTAATCGTGTGATAAAGCAAAATCAGCACGGAAGGATGCAAAACATCGTATAAATCGGCGACATTTTCATCAGCACGGTCTATGGCTAACGTATATTGAATTAAATCGTTAGTGCCGATAGAAATAAAATCTAAACGTCGCAAAACAAAACCAACTGCCAACGCCGCCGCAGGAACTTCAATCATTCCGCCGATTTGGATATTTTCATCAAAAGCGATTTTGCTGCTACGTAAAAAATCTTTTTGCTGGTTAATCAAATTTAACGCTTGATCTATTTCTTGAGAATTTGTTAAAAGCGGCAATAAAATTTTGATATTTCCAAAAGCAGATGCTCTCAAAATTGCCCGAATTTGTGTATTAAAAATATGCTGTTCTTTCAGAGATAAACGGATTCCACGCAAACCTAATGCCGAAGTGTTGGTATTTTTAAACATCGGCAAAACTTTATCGGCACCGATATCCAAAGTGCGAATAACAACCGGCTTATTTTTCATAGTTTCGGCGACGGATTTGTAGGCAAAAAATTGCTCGTCTTCATTGAATATTTTTTCGTTATTGTTATTGTTGTTATTGCTATTGCTATTGCTGTTGCCGCTGCTATTTAAAAACAAACATTCGCTACGAAACAAGCCGATTCCGTCGGCTCCGTCTTCCAGAGCATTTTTGGCATCGCTTGGCAATTCAATATTTGCATATAAATTTATATCAACGCCGTCCAAAGTTTGCGATTTTGCTGATTTCAGGCGTTTTTTCAAATAATCTTTTTTTAATGCTAATTGTTTTTTGCGTAGATTGTATTCATCCAAAATTTGCGGAGATGGATTTACGATAACAATTCCACGCAGACCATCAACGATCAATAACTGATTTGGCTTTATCAAAGTTTGAGCATTTTTTAGCGATAACACCGCTGGAATTTCCATATTTCTGGCGAGAATTGCCGTGTGTGAAGTCAAACCGCCAACGTCCGTGAGAAAAGCAGCATAATTTTTTTGTTGCTGCCGAAATTCCATCGCATCAGCCGGAGAAATATCGTGAGCGACAATTATTTCCGGAAATTTATTATTTTGATTTTTGCTTTGATTTTGTTCTTGGCTATGATTTTGACTTTGATTATTTTTATTATTTTTATTATTTTTATGGTGGTGCTGATAATTATTTTGTTTGATGCTTAATAATTCTTTTACAATCCGCTCTACAACTTGAATTATGTCAAATTTACGATCTTTGAAATAATTATCTTCAAAACTATCAAACTGCTGGACTAAAAAATTCATTTGCTGAATTAACGCCCATTCAGCGTTACATAATTTTTCGCGGATTATATCTTTGGGTTTTTGCACGATTTCATAATCTTCCAAAAACATCATATGCACGTTCAAAAATGCAGATAATTCCACGAATTTTTTACTTTTATTTTTGGCGTTTTGGCTCTGATCTTGTTTAGAATTATTTTGTAATTGCAAAAATTCTTTGCGGACGTTTTCTATGGCTTTATCAAAACGTGAGATCTCGGTTTCTACGAGTTCTGGCGGAATATTTTTGCGAGAAACTTCCAAGGGCGTTTGATTCATCAATACCGCCCGACCGATAGCAATACCGGAAGAAATGCCCAAACCAAATAAAACAAAACTCATATTTTTTACTGCCCTTCGCCAAATTTATTATTCACCAACTCGGTGATTTCTTGCAGACAATCGGCTTCATCTTTGCCGTTGGTTTCTAATAATAATTGAGTATTTTTGGTAGCAGCCAACATCATCACGCCCATAATGCTTTTAGCATTAACGCGTTGTTTGGTAGCAATTTTAGTAAGCCAAACTTCGCAGGAGAATTTTCCGGCAAGTTGAGTTAATTTTGCAGAAGCGCGGGCGTGTAATCCCAATTTATTAGAAATGGTGATAACTTGTTGCTGCATAATTTTTTTATGTTTTTTAAATTTTTATTTTTATTTTTATTTTTATTTTTATTTTTATTTTTTTATTTAAAAAAATTTTTCCACGAGAATTCTAAAAAATTTTTTGGAAATCTCGTGGAAAATTTGCTTTTTATTTTTAATCAACTTCTCGCGTTTGATTAAATTTTATGTTTGGATATTTTTCGCTAACCATATTCAAATAGGCAATATTCGGTGCCAAATATACTAAATCTCCGGAAATATCTGTGGCGACATTGTCCGCATAACGATTTTGTAACGCCTTGATCTCGGATTCATCGCCGCTCAACCAACGAGCAATTTTGGCGTTATAATGCTCAAAAAGCACATCCACGCCGTATTCATTTTGCAAACGGTAAGCAACCACGTCAAACTGTAACGCTCCGACCGCTCCTAAAATTAAATCAGAATTGACTTGCGGACGAAATAATTGAGTAGCACCTTCTTCGGCTAATTGCTGCAAACCTTTATGTAACTGTTTGATTTTCAAAGGATTTTTGATTCTGGCGATTTTAAAAATTTCCGGAGCAAAATTTGGAATGCCGATAAAACGTAAATCTTCATTTTCGCTGAAAGTTTCGCCCAAGCGGATAGTTCCGTGATTTGGAATGCCGATAATATCTCCGGCGAAGGCTTCATCTGTTGTATTGCGGTCTTGAGCCATAAAAGTGATAGCGTTATTAACGGCTAAAATTTTTTGACTGCTAATTTGTTTGATTTTCATCCCGCGTGAAAATTTTCCCGAACAAACTCGTAAAAAAGCAATCCGGTCGCGGTGTTTAGGATCCATATTTGCCTGAATTTTAAAAACAAATCCGGAAAATTTAGCTTCATTTGGTTCTACCAAACGTTGTTGTGTTTGCCGAGATTTCGGTGCCGGAGAATAATCAACCAAAGCATCTAACAAATGCTGCACTGCAAAATTATTCATCGCCGAACCAAAAAATACCGGCGTTTGTTTGCCTTGCAAATATAAATCCAAATTAAACGGATTTGACGCCCCTTTGACTAATTCAATTTGTTCTAAAAAATCATTTAAGTTTTGTTCGCCGTCAAAAAATTCCACGAGATTTGCATTTTTATTTTTGGCAAGTTTGCTGAAATTAGTGATTTCGCTATTATCTTTTTCATTTTTATTTTTGAAAAGAATAATTTTGTCGCTATACAGGTTATAAACGCCTTTGAAATTTTTGCCCATTCCGATTGGAAAAGTCATTGGCGAACATTGAATATTCAAAACGCTTTCTATTTCGTCCAAAAGGTCAATCGGCGATTTTCCTTCGCGGTCTAATTTGTTGATGAAAGTCAAAATCGGCGTATTTCGCATACGGCAAACGTTGAGCAGTTTGATAGTTTGAGCCTCTACACCATTGACAGAATCAATAACCATCACGGCGGAATCCACGGCGGTTAAGGTACGATAAGTATCTTCGGAAAAATCTTCGTGTCCGGGCGTGTCTAACAAATTGACCACGAAATTTTTGTAAGGGAATTGCATCACCGAGGAAGTCACGGAAATGCCGCGTTGTTTTTCTAACTCCATCCAGTCGGAAGTTGCGTGACGAGAAGCTTTTCTGGCTCGGACTTCTCCGGCGACTTGGATTGCTCCGCCGAACCATAAAAGTTTTTCGGTGAGCGTAGTTTTTCCGGCGTCCGGGTGAGAAATAATAGCAAAAGTGCGGCGTTGAGAAATTTGTTGTTCAAACATTTTTATAAAAAATTTATTAAATATGCAAATGTAAATATGTAAATTAGCAAAATTTTATAAAATTTAGTAAGTCAAAAAAATTCCACGAGAAATTTCAGAAATTTTTTGAGAAATCTCGTGGAAATTTTACGTTAGAACAAACATATTTTTTTATACTTTTTACTTTTTTTGCTTTTTGTATTTTGTATAATCACACGCTCAATTATTTTGTTCTTTAAAAAATAGAAGATAAAAATTAACATTATTTTTTACTTTTTTTGGGAATACAGTGTGAATCTGTAACTGCCCCCGCAACGGTAATATTATGTTTATTTTTTTGTTAATTTTATAACTTACTTATAGCTATTTATGAGTATATTTTTAACAAAAAAATTAAACTCACTTATATTATTAAGTCACTGAATTATTTTCTTACTTAAAATGATTTGGGAAGGCAATATAAGTTATGTAATTAAGTCCGGAGACCGAGTTCAAAATAATTCCTTAACCGATATATAAATAACTAATTAACTAATTAATTAATTAATTATTATTTATATATTACTTCATTAACTTTTTAATCTGCGGGGATGCAGATTATTTTTAAGGAAACTTTTATCAATATGTCTCAAATTATTGGCTTTCCGCGTATCGGAAAAAATAGAGAACTCAAAAAAGTTTTAGAAGCTTTTTGGAGTGATAATACTAATAACAAAACTATTTCATTGCAAGAACTTGCTAAAACTTGTGATGATTTAATTTATCAACATTGGCTTTGTCAGAAGTCCCTTTCTAACGTTTGTATAAATGATTTTTCTTTATACGATAATGTATTAGATTTGGCATTTACTTTGGGCGTTATTCCACAACGTTTCAAGCAGCAAAATATATATGGCTTGGAGTGTTATTTTGCTATGGCACGTGGAAATAAAAACGCTGTTGCTTGTGAAATGACTAAATGGTTTAATACTAATTACCACTACGTAGTTCCGGAAATTTCTGCGGATGAAGGTTATACATTGTATAGCCATTTTGGTGATGAAACTAACGCAAAATTTTTTGATATTTCAAAACAATACCAACGTGCGTTGAGTAACAATTTAACGCCAAAAATTAGTTTAATTGGTTTATTTACTTTTCTCGGATTAAGCAAATTTAATCCGCAAGATTACGATAAGATTTTCCAAAAAATTAGTAGTTTATATATACAATTTTTTACAGATTTAATCCAAAAAATTCAGCAAATAAATAATACTAATAATACTAATAATACTAATAATACTAATAATAACACAAATAATAATATTTATATTGAATTTAATGAACCCATTTTTTCTCTTGGAGATAATAACAATTATAAAAATGAATACTTAAAATATATCAAAAATTTTTATAATATTCTCGTGGAAAAATGTCAAAATACAAACGTAAAATTGATTATCACTTCGTATTTTGAGCATAGTAATGAAGCAACTGAAATATTATTAGAAAGTAATATTTATGGCATCGGTTTAGATTTTCTTTACGGAGAAAAAAACTTTGAAGTTCTACCAAAATTTGCTAAAACTAACAAAGTTTTATTTGCCGGTCTAATTGATGGACGTAATATATGGGCTGCCGATTTACAGCAAAAATTAAATACTATTAAATCTAAAATTTTGCCGTTTGTCTCCGCAGAAAATTTAGTAATAACTTCATCTTGCTCATTATTGCACGTCCCCTTTGATAAACAATCCGAAAAAGGTTTTGTCAAAGATAATATACTATCTTGGTTTGCTTTTGCTACCGATAAAATCAACGAAATTATTACCCTAAATAATTTAGTAAGTAATACAAATAATGAATTTACTAATGATTATTTTAAACAAAATCAAATTGTTATTGCTGATAGAAAAAATTCTACGGAAACTAACAATTTGCAAATTCGGCAACGCATAGAAGTAATCAAAAATGATAATGCTGTTAACCAGCGTCAATTACCTTTTAGTGAACGCATAAAATTACAGCACAAAGTATTAAATTATCCAAAGTTAGCAACCACTACTATCGGATCTTTTCCGCAAACTGAAAACATCCGAAAACTACGTTTGCAGTATAAGAAAAGTGAAATTTCTGATGCTGAATATACTAACGGAATTCAAGCTTATATCAAAGATTGTATTGCCTTTCAAGAAAGTATTGGTTTAGACGTTTTAGTCCACGGAGAACCTGAACGTAATGATATGGTTGAATACTTTGGTGAGCAATTAACCGGCTTTGTTTTTACTAAAAATGCGTGGGTGCAAAGTTATGGAAGTCGCTGTGTTAAACCTCCCATTATTTATGGTGATGTAGCGCGTCCAAAAGCTATGACCGTTAATTGGATTAGTTATGCTCAAAGTTTGACCAGCAAAATAGTAAAAGGTATGCTAACAGGCCCTGTTACTATTTTGAATTGGAGTTTTGTGCGTGATGATTTACCTCGCAATAATGTTTGTGAGCAGATTGCTATTGCTATTTCTGATGAAATTAACGACTTGCAAAATGCAAATATAAAAATAATACAAGTAGATGAAGCAGCTTTCAAAGAAGGTTATCCTTTACGTAAAGAAAATATACCTTTCTATGAAAGTTGGTCAGTTAATGCTTTTAAACTTTCTACTGCGATAGCAAAACCTCAAACCCAAATACATACTCATATGTGTTATAGTGAGTTTAATGCCATCATAAAAACCATAGAAGCATTAGATGCAGATGTCATAAGTATTGAAACTTCTCGTAGCGGTAATGAACTATTAAAAATATTCAAAAATATAGGTTATTCTCACGAGATAGGCCCGGGTGTTTATGACATACATAGTCCCAGAATTCCAAATAAAGAAGAAATAAAACAACAAATATATGCTTTATTGGAAGTATTACCAGCTAAACAGTTATGGATAAATCCAGATTGCGGATTAAAAACCCGTCGCTGGGAGGAAGTAAAACCTGCATTAACTAATTTAATTTCTGCTGTCAATGAGGTCAGAAAAGAATTAAATTTATAAAACAAAATTAGTATCAAATACTAACAAAAACTAACTTAAAAAATATACTCTTCCACGAAGTTTATATGCAAAATTTTTGTATATAATTTCGTGGAATTTTCTACGCAATTTTTATATAATAACAATTTAGTTCAGATAAAAATTTTCCACGAGAAAACTAAAAAATTTTTTGGAAATCTCGTGGGAAAAATTTAATAATGAAATTTAATATAAATATAAATATAAATATGAATATAAATTATGAATAACAATATACTTAATATTGCCACAGTATTTAGTGGCATTGGTTCCGTTGAACACGCCTTAGAAAGATTAAGAATTCCACATAATATAATTTTTGCTTGTGATAATGACAAATTTGTAAAGCAAAGTTATTTTGCTAATTATAAATTAAATGAAAATCAATGGTTTGATGATATCAAAAATTTGGATGGAAATAAGTATAAAAATAATATAGATTTGTTTGTAGGAGGAAGCCCTTGTCAATCTTTTTCTATGGTAGGAAAACGTAAAGGTTTGGAAGATTTTAGAGGTTTATTAGTTTTTGAATTTATTCGTTTATTAAAAGAAATTCAACCAAAAATTTTTATATTTGAAAATGTAAAAGGATTACTTAATCATAACAAAGGAAAAACTTGGGAATTGATTTCAAAAGAATTTATAAGTGCAAATTATATAATTCATTATAAGGTATTAAATGCAAAAGATTATGGTATTCCACAAAACAGAGAAAGGGTTTTTGTTATAGGTTTTTTGAATAACGATACTAAAACTAATAAAACTAATAAAACTAATAAAACTAATAATATTTTTTTTAAATTTCCAGAAAAAATACCTTTGAAATTAAAAGTAAAAGATTTATTAGAAGATACTCCAAATCCAAAATATTATTTGCCACCAAAAGGAGTTCAATTTGTTTTAAATGAAAAAAATTTAAAAAAATCTTATACACAAGTAAATGCTGATATTGCTCTTTGTCAAAAAAGAAATCAACAGTTTAATTGGCACGGAGATTTTATTTTAGAAGAACCAAAAAATAGTATAGAAGAAAAATATTTTTTATCAGAAAATACAAAAAAATATGTATTGTCTTCGGGAACAAAAAATTTTTATATAAAACCTGAAATTGATTTAGATATCGCACGACCATTATTATCAACGATGGCAAAAATGCACAGAGCAGGAGTTGATAATTATTATTCATACGGACAAAGATTGAGAAAATTAACACCGCGTGAATGCTTGCGTCTAATGGGGTTTGATGATAGATTTAAAATTGTTGTAAGTGATACTCAAATGTATAAACAAGCAGGAAATAGTATCGTTGTAAATTTATTTATTGAAATACTAAAAGAAATTTATTTGAAAAATAACTAACATTGCATAGTAATATTATGAAAAATAGAAAAGTATATATAGAAATATTAAATACAAGATATGAAATAATTGATACTCAAAATAATATTACTTTGGCAGATTCTTTTTTGTTAAACAAAATAGGTAAAGGTCACGGAGAAGCAAAATTATATATAGGAAATAGCAGCGAAGAATTGTATGAATTTTGGGAAAATTTTTCTAATGAAAATATTGAATACTTTATATTAAAAAATGATTGTTATTCTTATTTACAAAAAGCAGAAAATGAGTATAAAAATCCTTCACAAAATTATATAAATAAAGAAAATTTTTCTTCAATTTATAGTAAAAATTTGGAGTATCTTAATAAAATATCTGATGAAAAACTAACTTTTGAAATTACATTATCTGAAGTTAAACCACCTAGAATTTATTTAAAATCAAATGCTATTTTTAATATTATAAGAAGCATTGCTTTACCAAATTTTTCTTATATATCAGTTATTAAAATGAAAGAAGTAAAAACTAAAAAAATCCATTTTTACTTTAAATTATTTTTTGCCGATAATTCTACTGAATTAAATAATGTTTATGAAACAACTGAAAATTTAAAAAACACAAATATAAATATAAATATAAATAATAATATTAGAAAAGGTCAGGCAAAATATAGAGAAAAATTATTAGAAGATTGTAGTTTTTGTCCTATAACATTAGTAAATGATGAAAGAATTTTAATTGCTTCTCATATAAAACCTTATGCAAAATCTAATGAAAAAGAACAATTTGATGTAAATAATGGTTTTATTTTTACTCCGACTTATGATCGTTTATTTGATAAAGGTTTTATTTCTTTTAATGATGATAAAACTATGTTAGTTTCAGTTTGGTTATCGCCATTAAATCAAAAAAGATTAAACATTTATAATGGTAAAAAAATAGAAAAATTACCATTAAATGATGAAAGAAAAAAATATTTGGAATATCATAGAAATAATATTTTTAAAAAATAATTAGTAAAATAACAATCTTCCACGAGAAACCCAAAAAATTTTTTCAAAATCTCGTGGAAAAATGTAAATACTTAATAAAAAAACTTCAAGGAAATTTATGGAAAATAACTCAAATAATTTAGGTTTATTTCAAGCCGTAAAAGGTAGCATTGCCGCTTTATTAGAAATCGGAAAAACTCGTGCAGAATTGCTTTTGACCGAAGTAAAAATAGAAAAACAAAAAGTTATGTCCGCTATGATTTTCGGCGTAGTCGGAGCATTTTGTTTATTACTATTTTTTATAATGTTAGTCGCCGTTTTAGTAATCGCTTTTTGGAACGCAAAAATATATATTCTCGCTGGTTTTGCTGTGTTATTTTTTGTGCTATCAACAATGTTATTTTGTAAGGCAAAAAAATTGATTAGTAAGCCGTCAAAATTTGGCGACGATAGTATTGCAGAATTACAAAAAGACATCTTATTATTAAAACAAGAATTAGAAAAAACTACTAACCAAAATGGATAAAGAAATAGAATTATTTGCACAAAAAGCAATGTTATTAGAACGCATAAAAAATCAACGCCAAAATTTAGGAAACTTATTTGTTCCATTAGAAAAAAAATGTAATAACATTGATAACGTTGCCGATGGAATTATTTGGTTGCGTAATAACAAACAAATTGTCGGAATTGCAACGGCAATTTTGGTTATATTAAAACCTATTAAAACTATAAAATTAGTTTGGAAATCTTATAAACTAATTAAGTTTGTTAGTAATTTCAAAAGTATTATTAAAAAACTTTTATAAGTTTTTATAAACTTTATAAACTTTATAAAACTATATTTCCGCTAATTTTTACTTCCAAGCCGCCGATTTCTGCATCTTTTAATGTTATATTAAAATTATGCAAATCGGCGATATTTTTCACTATTGCTAAACCTAATCCGCAACCTTTTATTTTTGGTGCATTTACTTCATTACTAACGCAATTATTCACTTGATAAAAACGATTAAAAACCTGCAATTTTTCTTTATCACTAATGCCGATTCCACTATCAGAAATAGTTAAATCAAATTTGTTATTTCTAGACTTCGCTACTTCCAAATTTACTATAATTTTTCCACCTTTTGGAGTGTAATTCATTGCGTTTTTTAGCAAGTTTCTTAACAATATTTTTATCCATTCTTCTTCGCCAACTATTTCAAATTTTTGATTTTCACTAATGTTTAAACAAAAGTCAAAATCGTCGGCAAAAATCAAATCAGCTAACTCGGCACAAACATCAGTTATAACATTTTCCAAGTTGATTTTTTTGTTTATTATATAGTCAGTATGATTTTCTAAACGCGACAAAATTAACATTTGCTCCACCAAATGAATTGAGCGGTTAATACCTTGTTCTATTTTACTTACTTGTAGAATTTTTTCAGTTTGTTTTGCGTTATTTATATTGTTCTGTAATATCTGAATTTGAGTTTTCAAAACCGCTAATGGTGTGCGTAGTTCGTGAGCTGCATTTGCAGTAAATTCACGTTCTTTATTTATCGTTGCTTCTACGCGTAAAAATAAATTATTTATTGCTTCTATAAGTGGTTTGATTTCTTTTGGTGCAATAGTTATTTCTAACGGCGTTAATTGCGTTGCTTTGCGTTGTTGAACTTGGTATGCAATTTGGTCTAATATATAAGTTGCTTTTTTGATAAAAAACCATACAAAAAATGCCAAAAAAGGTAATGATGCTAACGCTGGAAAAAATAATCTTGATAGTATTTTTATTATCAAACTATCGCGTATAGTATGATTTTCTTTGATTTGCACTTGCAAATTTTTTGCTGCATTCCATTGCGTATATAATCGCCAGTGACCGTTTTCGTCATCAAGTATTGAAAAACTTTCTTTATCGGTTAGCGGTTTGTCTATCGGTGCATTTTCTGATACTAAAATAAGTTGATTTTTATCATTCCAAATCTGAAAATATAACGCACTTTGATATTTATGATAAACCTCAATTTTTAACTTTTGTAAAGCATCTTTTGCGATTTGCTTATTATCATTTTTGGCAATTCCCGGATTTGTTTCTGCAAACAATAATAACGTTTGTGCCGCTTGTGACATTTGTGCGTCAAATAATTCGTCTATTTCCTCGTGAGCGTCAAAATAACTTAATAAAAACGTAAAAATAAAACTTATAAAAATAGCCAACAAAACTAATATAAATACTTTTATTTTTAACGAATACCATTTAATTTTTTTCATTATTTTTTATATTTAATTTTTATATTTAATTTTTATATTTACTTGCAAAAAATTTCCACGAGATTTCTCAAAAAATTTTTGGGACTTCTCGTGGAAATTTTGTTTTTTTATACTATCAAAATTGCTTTATTTGCCATTTACATATAGCCAAGGTTTTTGTTGTTTGCGATTATTTTCAAACGCTAAAATTTCGTCTTTATGCCGCAAAGTCAAACCTATATCATCCCAACCGTTTAATAAACATTCACGACGAAAATCATCAATTTTTATTTCAAAAGTCAAATTATTTTCTGCATCAACGACTACTTTATTTTGCAAATCAATTTTCAATTTATATTGTTGATTTTGCTGCGTTTTTTGCTCTACAAAGTTGAACAATTTTTCTACATTATTTTCGCTCAAAATTATCGGCAACAAACCATTTTTATAGCAGTTATTAAAAAATATATCTGCAAACGACGAAGCAATTATCGCTTTGAAACCATAATCTTCCAAAGCCCACGGAGCGTGTTCTCGCGATGAACCGCAACCAAAATTACTACGCGTTAGCAAAATTTGTGCATTTTTATATAAAGGTTGATTCAAGGAAAAT
Source organism: Dechloromonas aromatica (nom. nud.) (assembly GCA_004555545.1). Taxonomy (GTDB): domain Bacteria; phylum Pseudomonadota; class Gammaproteobacteria; order Burkholderiales; family Rhodocyclaceae; genus SFHR01. The sequence goes on along the minus strand of SFHR01000008.1, from coordinate 15,037 downwards.
TCCGTATTTATCGGGCGTTTGGAGCAATCTTGTCCTGGATAACCAACATCCAAATAACGCCATTCATCAAAAGCATTGACGCCAAAGCCGGAGCGTTTGATAGATTTCAAAAATTGTTTTGGAATAATTGCATCAGTATCAACATTATTGCGATCTAAGGGAGCGACGTGGCTTTCAAAAGTAATAAAAGGTTTCATAATGAAAAATAAATGAATAAATAAATGAATAAATAAATGAATAAATAAATAAAAATGAAATGAAAATTAAAAATTTAAAAATTCAAAAAAATAATTTGCAAATTTTAATTTTTAATTTTCATTATTATTTATTTGTTTATTTGTTTATTTGTTTATTTTATTTATTTAATACATTTTGAAACTTTGCTCGGAGAAACGTGAGCACAAGGTTTATAAGAACTATAATTTTGAGTTTGGTTTTTATCAACACTGTTAGCGGCACAAGCAACATTGCTACTCAACAAAATGGCAGCCAAAATGATTTGGGTAGTTTTGAAAATGTTTTTCATAATTTTTGCTCCGTTAAATAAAAAAATATTTATAAATTTGAAAAGGGAAAGATTAAAAAGATTTAAAGATTTAAAGATTTAAAACTGAGCAAATTTTAAAAAGCCAACATTAAATAAAACTTAATAAAACTTAATAAAACTTAATAAAACTTAATACAAAAAATTTCCACGAGAAATCTAAAAATTTTTTTGAAAATCTCGTGGAAATTTGTTGTTTTTATGCTTTTTTATGTTGTTTAATCAACCATTTCTACAAATTCTGCATCTACGTGCAAAGCAAAATAATTGATATTTTCTAAATTCAATTTGATTTTTACGCGGTTATCTTTTTTGCATAAATCTAACGGAATGCTCGGCACTTTCAGCATTAAAGGCAGATTTTCAACTTTGACATTTTGCGATTTTCTAATCACTGCAATCGCCTCGCTGATGTTTTCTTGTTTGATATAACGCAAACACCAATAACGCTCCATTCTCGCCTGAAAATCTTTGTAAGCGGAATAAGTGGATTCAAAGTTTTTCAAAATGATAAATAATTCCGTAGAACGCCGTTGAAATGGGGCTTTTTGCGGTTGTTGATTTAAACAAGAAATCAACTGCCATTGATTAACCAAATCACAATAACGACGCAACGGCGAAGTGCACCAAGCGTATTGCTCAACGCCCAAACCGATATGAAAATCGGCACGCGTGCTTAAACGGACATTTTTGAAAGTTTGTGTTCTATAAATTCCGGGAACACCGCTGTCTTCTAAAATTCCGCCCCAAATGCAGTTAGTCAGAATCATCATTTCCGAGACGATTTTATCCAAAGCGGCACCGCGAATGCGTTTTTTGAGCACGGCTTTACAATTTTTCGGATCGCTCAAATCGCCGATTATATCAAAGGAATAATCAATTTGACGATTTTCAGTTTTACTTTCATTTTCGTTATCGCTGTCGGCTTCGTTTAATTCTTGCAATTCTGCGTATAAATTTTCGGCATTTTCTGAATTTTCATTATTTGAAATATTTTCCACGAGATTTTGCGAATTTTTTTCAGCATTTTCAGCATTTTCAGCATTTTCTGATTTTTCAGATTTTTCTATTTTTTCTTCCACTACTTTTGGAGTTTTTCCGCTTAATTCTTGTTTGAGTATTTCGCGATTTTTTTGGCAGACATCAGCAAAATCAAACAAAAATAACATTTCTTTTTTATACTTGAAATCATCCGGAATTGTGTTGTTACGCAAATTTTCGTCATTGAAAATTTTTTCTAAATTTTCGGTGCGTAAATTGTCAGCAATCAACAAATTTTCTAACTTGGTGAAACTTTCCAAAATTTCAAAATTTTGATTATTCAATTTCAAATATAAAGAAACCGTCGGAACTGTTTTACCTTCATCAAGCGAACAAGCCGCCACCGCATTTTTTGGCAACATCGTGATTTTGTCGCCCGGAATATAAACCGTAGAAATTCGCACTTTGGCGATTCCATCACAAGGCGAATCGTGTTTGATTAGCAACGCCGGAGCCGCAATATGAATTCCCACAATAGTTTCGCTATCATTGATAAATCGCACCGAAAAGGCATCATCAATTTCTGTTGTTGAACTATCATCAATAGAAAACGCTTGGACGTCCGAATCCGCAGTTGGCAAATTTGTGACGTCGTCAGAATTTTGTGGGATTTCTAATTCCAACAAATCATTTTGTTTGAACGCCGTGCCTTCTTTGAAATAATCTTGAATAAACTTGGAATAATGAATTTCATAAATTGAACTAAACGCTTGATTTTTATATAATAATTCCGCAGATGAAATATTTAACTGCGAACAAGCAAGTTCCAACGCTTTGACATACGGCAAACTGCGGTCACGTTTATAAGAAATCAGCGAATTTTTATTCTGTAAAATTTCCGGCGGAATATTTCCGTTGATTAACTCGTCACGCCAAAGATTGATTTGTTCGGCGAGTTGTTCTTTTTTTAATTTAGCGGCTTTGGCGGCTTGTAAAATTTCCTCACTCGCCTTGCGGAAACAGCCACGTCCTTTACGATGAAAATACATCGGTAAAGCGTTGATAACTAATAAAATTGCGGTATTTTCAATCGGCGAGATTTGGTTATCATTTCCAAAATATTCTTTGGCAAAATCAATAAAACTGAATTCGCCATTTGGAGCCACTTCCCATAAAAAATCGGCGTCGTTATTGATATCGGAGTTGATTTGTTCGGCGAGTTCTTCGGCTTGTTTTAATAATTGATTGCTACTGGGCGAAGTAAAACGCAATAAAACATTGTTGGCTTTGATTTTGCAGCGTTTGCCGCTGGATAATTCAACTTGCAGAGAAGTTTCGTTATCAGTCAAAATAGTTGCAGTTTTGAAAGTTCCGGAATCGTCAAAAAGAATATTCATAAAGAAAATAAAAAGAAAAATCTAAAAAATTTGTGCAAAATCTCGTGGAAAAATGTTTATTTGAAATAATTATATAAAATTTGGCGATTTTACAACAATTAACGAGAAAATATAAAAATATAAATATAAATATAAAGATAAATATAAATATAAGTATAAATATAAGTATAAAAATGAATAATGTAATAAATAAAACTGAAAATTTGACGATACTTACGAAAACTTTTGCCATAAATGGTTATGGCAGAATTGGGCGTTGCTTATTGCGTTCTTGGTGCGAAAATAACTATTTACAAAATTTTATAGTTCCGCAACAAATCAATGAATTAGCAAATATTGACGATATTTTATATTTAACCAAATATGATTCTACTCACGGACGTTTTCCGTATGAAATAAACATAGACAAAAATCAAAATACTATGAATATTTTTTTAAATAATAATAATAATAACAATAACAATAAAAATATAAATATTTTGATTAGTCATAACAAAATTTTTGGCAAAAATAATAATAAAAATAATAAAAATAATAAAAATAATAAAAATAATACTCAAAAATTGAATACTTTGCTGGATTGCTCCGGGCAATATAAAACTCGCCAAGATTTTGAAAATCTGTTAGCAGCAAGTCAAGCTGATAATATAATTATTTCAAATCCGGCAAATTCTGCTGACGATGTTGATGCGACTATTATTTTTGGTTTTAATGAAAATACTTTAAATGGAACTGAAAAAATAATTTCCGCTGCTTCTTGCACGACTACCGCAGCAGTTCCTATTTTGTCTTTATTAGATAAACATTTTTCCTTAAAGCAAGTTTTTATTACCACTTTACATTCGGCAATGAACGATCAACCACTTTTAGATAGTTTTCATAATGTCAAAGAAAGCGTAAAAAATCGTGCGGCTTTGATTTCTATGATCCCGATTTCTACTGGCTTAACAAAGGGAATTGAAAGATTTTTGCCGCATTTACAAAACAAAATACATAGTCAAGCAATTCGCATTCCTACGCTAAATGTTTCGGCATTAGATATAACTTTGCAAATCAAAAAAAATGATTTGACTACAACAATTTTGAAAGATTTTTTATATAAAAATACGTTAAAAAACGTGCAATTAACCGAACAATTTCACGCTTCTGTAGATTTTAATCACGATAAAAATTCGGCAATAATAGATTTAACTCAACTGAAAGTCAGCGAAGATTTAATACATTTATTTATCTGGTTTGATAATGAATGGGCTTATGCAAATAGAATGTTAGAATTAACAAATTATATAAATACAAAAAAATAATTTTTCCACGAGATTTTTAAAAAATTTTTTGAAAATCTCGTGGAAAATTTTTATTGCATATTTTCCGGCGGATTATTTTTCAGATAATTTTTTAATTGCAAAATTTTTGCTTCAACCTGCGATAACAAATAAAAATTTTCTTTCTTTGAATTTTGATTTTGATAATTTTGCTGGTTTTTTATCATTTCTAACTGCGTCAAAGCCGCTTGGAATTTCCCTTCCAAAATCATAGCGTTTGCTATATAAAAATTTTGCTGAATAAAATTTCCTAAAACCGCTGATAATTCGGCTTTCAGACGAAATAAATAATATAAATTGAAATCAAAATTTTTGTTGATATTTGTCAAATTTGTCAAATTTGGCAAATTTTTTGATGCGGAAATTTGTTTATCTAACAATTTGTCTAAATTTTGCAGCTTTTTGATATTTTGAGAATTTTGTAAATTTTGATTTCTCAACACAAAATTTGCATATAAAACAATGATTTCCCTTGAATTTTTAGAAAGTAAATTTTCATAAATTTTTGGCGAATTATCTAAATTTGCTTGTAAATCAACCAAAAATAAAAAATTTTGCCAATTTTTTCCGAGTTGTTCGCTCTGATTTTGGCAAAGTTTTAAAAATTTTTCGGCATTATTTTTATCGCCATTGACAAAATAAACCAACGCCAATTCATAATTATTTGATAAATTTTCCAAAAAATTTTTAGGATTTCTCGTGGAAATTATTTTCAATAATTGTTGCGGAGAATTATGTTTTTTCAGGTTCAAAAAATCCAAATACGCCTTGACAAAATAAAAATTCAAATCAACATTTTTATTTGCATTTGCATTTACATTTGCATTTGCATTTGCATTTGCTAAAACTTTTTCTCTATTTTGCATATCGCTCAAACGCTGTAAAGTCAGCGGATGCGTTTGTAAATAAGCGTAAGAATTCAGCTCGTTGGAATGATTGTGCGAATACAAACGTGCGAAAAAATCAGCCATTCCGTGAGCGTCAAATTTGCTTTTACGCAGCAAATCAAAGCCGAAACGATCGGCTTCTTGCTCAAATTCACGGGAAAACGCCAACTCGTTATGAGCCAGTGCCGCTTGAGTTGTGCTGATGGCGGCAGTTGCGACATTTCCGGAATTGTCAGAAGCGGCAGCGGCAGCCATTGCCACGCCCATTGCGATTAAAGAAGGAATTGTCAATTTTTTGCTTTGGTAGATTTTTCGGGCAATATGGCGTTGTTCAATATGAGAAATTTCGTGCGATAAAACTCCGGCTAATTCGGATTCATTTTCGGCTAACAAAATCAGCCCGCTATTGACGCCGATATAACCTCCGGGCAAGGCAAAAGCATTGACACTGCTGTCATTGATGGCAAATAAAGTCAAATCAAATTCGGATTTTTTTTGGGCATTTTTGAGCGATTTGCCGATTTTGTTGAGATAATTCAAAACAAAAATATCGTCCAAAAAACTTGGGGTTTTGCGGATGCTTTGTAGCACTTGAAATCCGATTTCGCGTTCTTGATAAATAGGCAATTCCGTAGAAGAAATATCGCCTAATTCAGGCAAAATATTTTTGTTATCGTTTTGAAAATTATTTTGATTTTGACTTTGACTTTGACTTTGACTTTGATTTTGGTTTTGGTTTTGGTTTTGGTTTTGGTTTTTTAGAAAATCTAAACTTAAATCTAACGGCGGTTTTGCCAAAACATAAGGCGAGAAAAGCGTAACAAAAATGATAAGAAAAACAGGCATAATGAAAATGCAGAAAATATAAAAAATAAATAAAACAAATTTTCCACGAGAATTCTAAAAAATTTTTTGGAAATCTCGTGGAAATTTATATTTTTTAAATGTTATAAAAATATAAAAAATCATAAGAAATCTCAAAAAATTTTTGGAAATTTTTATAAAAATCTCGTGGAAAAATTTTATTTATGCTTTTTTTATTTCTGCAAAAAATCCGAAATCTCTGAAAAATCTTCAAATTCCGCGTATTTCAATTTCTGCTGCTCACAAAATTGCGACAATTTATAACCTTTGCGGCAAAATACAAAATCTGCATTTCTCGCTAAACAAACATCCGACAACCCATCTCCGACCAAGAAAAATTTAGATTTTTGGCACGTTTTTTTATATTGCTCCGTCAAAGCACATTTACAAACTCCGCTCCCAGCGAGACATTTTGCTTCATAAAACGGAAATTGCAAATCAAAAATATTAAAAATATTATTATTATTATTATTATTTTGCACTTGCAAATTATTGCTAAACACTTGAATTTTTATGTTATTTGTGGGCGAATTGATGCCATTTGCTATCAAAATTTGCTCAATCACAAAATCAATGCCGTCGCTGACGATAATTGTCGGCAAATTTTGAGCGTTGCGTTGCTGAAAAAACTCAAAAACGCCGGAACGCAATTTGATTTTTTTACAAAAATCTGCCAAAAAATTTTTATCAATTCTCGTGGAAAGCAGTTTAATTTGTTGTTGCATACATTGTTTGGCAGAAATTTTGTTATTTATCCAGTCATTTTCAATATTTTTCCACGAGTTATCGGCAAAATTTTCCAAAATCAAATCGGTTATATCATCATTGACGAGCGTCCCATCAAAGTCGCAAACCGCCAACCATTGAGAAATTTGGTTCATAATAAAAATAATTTGTTATGCAAAAAAAGTAAAAAAAAGTAAAAAAAGTAAAAAAGAAAGATAAGAACTAAAAGATACAAAAAAAGATAAATTTTTCTATTCAAATTTTTAATCTTAAATCTCAAATTTCACGCTTTACGCTTTTGGAACATTTCTTTATTTTTTGTTTCTTAAATTTTAATTATTATGTTTAATGTAGTCGCCAAATTTTTCACGCTTTTAGTAGCAGTTGCTTCAATTACTTGCGTCAGTTTTGTTGATTATTTTCATAATATTCATAATACTTCTGCATTCGCTTATGAAGCAAAAAGTAAAATTACGAAAATTTAATAAATACTAAACAAGCAGAAAATATTAACCATAAAAAACGCAGAAAAACCGTTTTGTTAATCCATATTAAAAACTTAAAAGATAGTTTGGCAAAAAATATAGATGCGATTGAATATTTGACTAATATTCACTTTAATTAGAAAACACGTCAAAGAATATAAAGATTATTTGCAAAAACATCCAAATAAATTTCCACGAGATTTTCAAAAAAATTTTTGGAATTCTCGTGGAAAAATATTTTTTAAAGCATTTTTAAATCTTTTTTTGACTTATTTTCAAATAATTTTCAAATAATTTTCAGATAATTTTTGAACTTTTTAAAAAATTTTCAAGTTTTTTTAAATAAACATAAATAAATTTCAATTAAAATTCTTTGCAATAGATTTTTTATATCTACAAATCAAATCAATTCAAATCAAAATAAAAAATAAACACAAGTTCTTAACTTAATTCTTTTTTTTCAAGGAGTTATGCAAGTATGAGCAATCAACCCAAAAAAATTGACTGCGGAAGACGACGCCTAATCTTGGCAACCGCCGCCGTTGGTGGTGCCGGAGCAATAGGAGCGTTGGTTCCGTTTGTATCAAGTTTGTTGCCATCCGAACGTGCTAAAGCCGCCGGAGCGCCGGTGGAAGTGGATATCAGCAAATTAGGCGTCGGTCAAATGATGACCGTAGAATGGCGTGGCAAACCGGTTTGGATCATTCACCGTTCCCCAGCAATGTTAGAAACTTTGCCTAAACTAAAAGATGCCGTCGCTGACCCAGATTCCTCCACAGAATCGCAACAACCAGCATACGCACAAAATGCAACGCGTTCCATCAAACCTGAATATATGGTGGTCATTGGAATTTGCACTCATTTAGGTTGTTCGCCTTCCCAAAAATTCAAAGCCGGTAGCGAAGAAGGTATGGCAGGTGATTGGCTCGGTGGCTTTTTATGCCCTTGTCACGGCTCAACCTTTGATTTTGCAGGTCGCGTCTTTAAAGCTAAACCTGCCCCAACAAATTTAGAAGTTCCGCCGCATTATTACATCTCTGACACAAGAATCTTAATCGGCGAAGAAAAGAAAGGAGCATAACAAATGGCTGGTGGTACTTTCAAAAAATACGAATCCGACGGCACTATGTCTGGTGCTTTGTTAGAATGGTTTGACAAACGTTTCCCATTAACTTCTATGTGGCGTGGGCATTTGTCCGAATATTACGCTCCAAAAAATTTCAACTTTTGGTATTTTTTCGGCTCCTTAGCGTTATTAGTTTTGGTTATTCAAGTGGTTACCGGAATTTTCTTGGTAATGCACTATAAACCAGATGCAGCCGTCAATGCCGCCGGAGTTCCGGTTGCCTTTGCTTCCGTTGAATACATAATGCGAGACGTGCCGGGCGGTTGGTTTATCCGTTATATGCACAGCACAGGAGCATCCGCATTTTTCATCGTGGTATATTTGCATATGTTCCGCGGCTTGATCTATGGTTCATACAGAAAACCACGTGAATTAACTTGGTTATTCGGCGTTGGCATTTTCTTAGTGTTAATGGGTGAAGCATTTTTCGGTTATTTGTTGCCTTGGGGACAAATGTCTTACTGGGGTGCTCAAGTTATCGTAAATTTATTCTCCGCAATTCCTATTATTGGTAATGATTTATCTTTGTTTATTCGCGGTGACTTTGTTGTTGGCGATGCAACTTTGAATCGTTTCTTCTCATTCCACGTTATTGCATTCCCGTTGATTTTGTTAGGTTTGGTAGCCGCTCACATTTTGGCTTTACACGAAACCGGATCCAACAATCCAGACGGCATAGACATCAAAGAAAACAAAGACGAAAATGGAATTCCTTTGGATGGTATTCCGTTCCATCCGTATTACACCGTCAAAGATATAGTTGGCGTAGTTGCTTTCTTGTTTATCTTCTTTGCAGTGTTATTCTTTGCTCCAGAAGGTGGTGGCTATTTCTTGGAAACTCCTAATTTCTATCCTGCCGATCCATTAAAAACTCCTCCACATATTGCACCGGTTTGGTATTTCACTCCGTTCTACTCAATTTTGCGTGCAATGGTTTGGAACTTCTTTGGCTTGGATGCTAAATTCTGGGGAGTTGTGGCAATGGGAGCTTCCGTTTTGGTATTTGCTTTCTTGCCTTGGTTAGACAATGCACCGGTTCGTTCCATTCGTTATCGCGGTCCATTAACCAAAACATTATTGACATTATTTGTAATTTGTTTCTTTGTTTTGGGTTATTTGGGAACTTTGTCGCCAACTCCGATGGGCGAATTGATTTCGCAAATTTGTATGGTTTATTATTTTGCGTTCTTCTTTGGAATGCCTTGGTGGACTCGTATGGATACTTATAAACAAGTTCCGGATCGCGTAACAATGCACTAATGCAAGAAATAATAACTAAACAATTCAAAATAAATATTTATTTTCTCGTGGAGAAATTTCAAAATGCAGAATAAATTATTTAACAAAGTTAAACGTTTTTATCTATTCTCGTTGATGCTGGTGGCGGTGGCAATTCTGTTTAGTTTTGCTGCTCCGATGCAAACTGCATCTGCATCCGGTGGCGACGTGCATTTAGATAAATGGGAAGGTTCCGTCAGCGATTTAGACGCCGTGCGTAATGGTGCCAAAACTTTTAATAAATATTGCTTAAATTGTCACGGAGCCTCGTTTTTGCGTTATAAAAATTTGGTGGATCTTGGTTTTACAGAAGATCAAGTCAAAGCCGAATTTGTTCCGGAAGGTCGTAAAATTGGTGATTTGATGAGTATAGCCGCTGATCCAGCCGAACAAAAAGTGTGGTTCGGAGCAACGCCTCCGGATTTGACGGTGATAGTTCGTGCAAGAGGTGAAGCCGGTGCTCCAGGTGCTGGTGCTGACTGGTTATACACTTATTTGCGTAGTTTTTATCGCGATGCAAATCGTCCAACCGGATGGAATAACGTAATCTTTGAAAACGTCGGAATGCCAAATCCGTTATGGGAATTGCAAGGTCAATTTGCTTTGAATCCGGAAACTCACAAATTGGAAAAAATCGTAGAAGGCACAATGACTCAAGCTCAATACGACAAAACAATTAGCGACTTGGTTTCCTTTATGGTTTGGATGGCAGAACCGCAGCAAGATTTCCGCCGTCAATTAGGTTTTTTTGTGTTAGGATTTTTGATAATTTTCTTTGGCGTAGCTTACGCATTGAAGAAAAATTATTGGAAAGACGTGCATTAAGAACAATTAAAACATAATACAAAAACAAATTTTCCACGAGAAATCTCAAAAAATTTTTGGGAAATCTCGTGGAAAATATTTTTTATAAAATCAAAACCAAATTTTTATATTTACATTTATTTTTAAAAAAATACACAAATGATCGCAATTATTGATTACGGAATGGGGAATCTGAAATCTGTTTATCAAGCCATCAGCGAAGTTAATAACGCTTTACAGCATAAACAAGAAATCATTATCACCGCCGATAAAGCCAAAATTGATTCCGCCGATAAAATTATTTTTCCCGGACAAGGTGCTATGCCGGATTGTATGCAGGAAATAGAAAAATTAAATTTAAAACAAACGATAATCAACGCTGCCAAAAATAAGCCGTTTTTGGGAATTTGTTTGGGCTTTCAAATGCTTTTCACGCATAGCCAAGAAGGCAATGTTGATGGCTTGAATATTTTCGCCGGAAAAGTTGTCCGCTTTGAAAATAATGCCTCCGAAAAATTAAAAATTCCGCATATGGGCTGGAATAATATTTATATCAATCAACAAAATGCGGCGGCAAAAATATTATTTAATAACGTTGAAAACTCTACGCGTTATTATTTTGTGCATAGTTATTATGTTGTCCCCGACGACCAAAATATCATCGCCGCCACGTGCAATTATGGAAAAGATTTCGCTTGTGCGATCGCCAAAGATAATATTTTTGCCACGCAATTTCATCCGGAAAAAAGTTCGGCGAGTGGTTTGCAAATCATAGAAAATTTTTTGAAATTTTAAGTTTTAAGTTTTGCTATGAATTTACTTAAATCCATTTTTTTCAATATTTTTTTAGCGATTTGGTCGCTGCTTGTTGTGCCGATAGTTATCATTTTTGCGATTTTGTTTCCGAGCACGTTAATCGGGCATAAATTAGGCAGATTTTGGCGTCTGGGCGTGCAATTCGGAATGCGATTTTTTTTGCGAATTCGTTACGAAGTTAGCGGTTTAGAAAATATTCCGCAAAATGAACCTTGCATTTTTTTAGCAAATCATCAATCGGCGTGGGAGACCTTTTGCCTCCAAGATTTTTTGCCGAAAAATCGTTTTGCTGTGTTTGTTTTAAAGCAAGAATTGTTAAACATTCCATTAGTTGGCAATGGTTTTGCCGCTCTGAAAATGATCGCCATAGATCGTAAAAATATTCGGTCGGCGTTGAAAGAAGTTATAAATCAAGGAAAACAGCGTTTAGACGCCGGATTTTGTGTGATAATTTTTCCGGAAGGAACTCGTGTGAAAATCGGAGAAAGCGTGAAATATCAAAGCAGTGGAGTTTTGTTAGCAATGAAAAGCAGATATAAAATTATTCCGATAGCTCATAATTCTGGAGAATTTTGGGGAAAAAGTTGGAAAATCACAAAATCTGGAGTTATTCAAGTAAAAATAGGCAAAGCGATTTCTCCGGACGATGAAAGCGTCAAAAATTTGAGCGAAAAACAAATAACCCAAAATATTAGTAGTTGGATTTTGGAACAGCAAAAACAGATTTCGCCAGATTTTTATAAATAAAAAAACAAAAACACATTTTCCACGAGAAATCACAAAAAATTTTTGAGAAATCTCGTGGAAAATATTTCAAAAATAAAAAATAAAAAATAAAAAATAAAAAATAAAAAATAAAAAATAAAAAATAAAAAATAAAAAATAAAAAATAAAAAATAAAAAATAAAAAATAGCAAAAAGCAAAAAAATAAAAAAAATCAAAATGTTAATTTTAGGTATTGAATCCTCCTGCGATGAAACCGGCGTGGCTTTGTATGATACAAATTTGGATGGCAAAAATGGAATTCTCGCAGACGCTTTGAATTCACAAATCAAACTCCACGCCGAATATGGCGGAGTTGTTCCGGAGCTGGCTTCCCGCGACCACATCAAATTTATTTCGCCGTTAGTCCAACAAGTTTTCGCCGATAGCAAAAAAAATCTCAACGACGTTGATTTGATTGCCTACACAACCGGCCCCGGTTTGGCTGGTGCTTTGTTAGTCGGCAGCACTTACGCCGAAAGTTTGGGAATCGCCTTACAAAAGCCGGTTTTGCCGTTGCATCATTTGGAAGGACATTTGCTCTCGCCGCTACTATCCGGCGATTTGAGTTTTCCGTTTATCGCTTTATTGGTTTCTGGCGGACACACGCAAATCGTGCGAGTCAATGATGTCGGTGATTACACTTTGCTCGGCGAAAGCATTGATGACGCCGCCGGAGAAGCGTTTGATAAAACGGCAAAATTGTTAGGTTTGGAATATCCGGGAGGAGCAAAGTTATCCAAATTAGCCGATAATTTTGCCAACAAATTTGCTGAAAATAAGTTCAAATTACCACGTCCGATGTTGAATTCCGGCGATTTCAATTTTAGTTTTTCCGGACTAAAAACTGCCGTATTAAATCAAGTTAATAAAGCCAAAAGCAAAATTTTGGACGAGCAATTCAAACAACAAATCGCTTACGAATTTCAAGAAGCCATCGTGGAAGTTTTATGCAAAAAAGTCACGACGGCGATGCGACAAGAAAATATCCAAAATTTAGTCATCGCCGGAGGAGTCGGTGCAAATTTGCGATTACGCCGCGAATTTAATGATTTGGCGACCAAGAAAAAATTTCGCGTTTTATATCCGCCGTTGGAATTCTGCACCGATAACGGCGTAATGATAGCGTTTGCGGCTGCGTTGAAATTCAAACGTTTTGGCGATACGATTTTCAAAAAACCTGGTTCGTTTGATGTAAAGCCGCGTTGTTCCTTGTTTTGAAAAATATCAAAAAATATTTTCCACGAGATTTTCCAAAAATTTTTTGAAATTTCTCGTGGAAAATTTTTACAATTTTTTATTTTGTTAATTCTGCAATTTTTTTATTGCTGAAAATTCTTCGCTGACATCTGATATTTTGCCATTTTGCACACGCATTATTTTATCTGCACATTGCAAAATATTTTGTCGGTGAGTTATCAAAAATACCGTCTTATGCCGAGCTTTCAAATCTAAAATTGCCATTTCTAAAGCTTTTTCTCCGGCGTCGTCCAGATTTGCATTTGGTTCGTCCAAAACCACGATAGACGGATCGCCATACAAAGCCCGAGCCAAGCCGATTCTTTGGCGTTGTCCGCCGGAAAGATGGCTTCCCGCCAAGCCGATATTTGTGTCATAACCTTGCGGAAAACGTAAAATCATTTCATGAACTCCGGCTCTTTGACACGCTTTGATAACTTTTTGAGCATCAACTTCACCAAAACGAGCCACATTTTCGGCGATTGTTCCTTCAAATAATTCTACATCTTGCGGCAAATATCCGATCCATTGTCCCAAATCATTTCTATCCCAATGCGAAATCGGCTCTTGGTCGTATAAAACGCCGTCAGAAGTGGGATTTTTGAGAATACAATTTGCCCAAATTCCAACCAAACAACGAGCAAATGTAGATTTTCCGGCTCCGGAACTACCGACAATTGCAATAACATTTCCAGCAACAAAATCGCAAGAAATATTATTCAAAATCGGATTGTTTTCGGCACGTCCGTAGGCAGTTGCGGTGAGATTTTTGACGCTAACATTGCCACTTGGAACCACGCCAACAAATCCGGCAGATTTTTCAGGATAATCTTTGAGTAATTTTTCTAAACGCAAAAACGCATCACGAACCGTTAGCGTTTGTTTCCAAGTGCTAACTAAAATCATCAAAGGTTGAGTTACGCGTCCCATTAAAACATTAGCCGCAATCATTGATCCAGCGGTTAAATCGCCTTTGATTACTAAAATTGCTCCGGCTGCCAAAGTCAAAGATTGTTGGCACATTGTGGCAAATTTTGTTATGCCTTGCATTTTCGCGGAAATGTCGTGAGCCGTGCCGTTGATTCCGACAAAATAATCTAATTTTTCTCGCCATAAACTGCGTAATTTATCACGCATTCCCATTGCTTCCACAACGGCGAGATTTTTCATTTTGCTTTGTGAATATAAATTTAAGCGAAATCCGGTTTTGCCAGAAAATTCCAAAGGTTTATGTTGACGACCGCCGGTGTATAAAGCAATACCAATCAAAATTGCCGAAAATACTAACGATAAAACGCCTAACAAGGGATGCAACAAAAATAGCACGATTATATAAATCGGACTCCACGGAGCATCCATAAAAGCAAAAAAACCATTGCCGGTCATAAATTGACGCACGGCAATTAAATCGTCAAAAGCTTGGGTTGGTGTATTGTTAATATTTGCTTTATGTTTGCTTTGATTTAAGCGAGATTCAAAGGCGGCTTTAAAAACTCTTGGATTTAATGACTTGTCTAATTTTACGCCGGTGCGAATTAGCAATTTAGAACGAATCCATTGTGAAAATCCGCTAACTACGAAAAAAAACAAAGCAACTAATGATAAAGCGATTAAGGTGAATAAACTATAACTCATCAAAACGCGGTCAAATAATTGCAACATATAAAGCGTTGGCGTGAGCATCAAAACGTTTATAACTGCGGTAAAAATCGCTGCAACTATGAATTCTTTGCGTAAAGTGTAAAGGCGTTGAGTTAATTCGCTACGATTAAAAAATTCTCGTAAAAATTTAGGCATTATTTTTT